>JACCZL010000281.1 GCA_013695975.1 Chloroflexota bacterium | reverse complement strand
GCCTACGCGGGTGAACGCCGCGAGGGCGCGCTCGAGGTGGTCGCGCTCCAGCGCAGCTGACATTTGGACGCGCACCCGCGCGGTGTCCCGTGGCACCACCGGATATCCGAAGCCCGTCACGAAGATCCGCTCCTCCAACAGTCTTTGACTCAGGCGGATGGCGAACGCGGTCTCGCGGACGATGATCGGGATGATCGCCGCTTCCCCATCGAGGGGCTTGAAACCGAGTTCGGTGATGGCTGCGCGGAAGTAGCGCGCATTGTCCTGCAGGCGGGTGACCAGGGACGGGTCTTCGCGGATCAGCTGAACCGCCCGCAGCGCGCCGCAGGCGATCGCGGGGGGGAGCGCGTTTGAGAACAGTTGAGGACGCGACCGCTGGGCGAGCACGTCGCAGACGACGGCGCTCGAGGCGACGAAGCCGCCACCAGCGCCGCCCAGCGCCTTGCCCAGCGTGCCGGTGACGACGTCTACCTCGCCGAGGACCCCGAAGTGCTCGGCCACGCCGCGGCCGCTGGCGCCCATCACTCCCGTACCGTGGGAGTCGTCGACGATGACGATCGCGTCGTAGGTCCGGGCGAGCTCGACGATGTCCGCGAGTCGAGCCAGATCGCCCTCCATGCTGAACACGCCGTCGGTGACGACGAGCTTGCGCTGATCTTCCTCGCAGGAGCGAAGCGCATCCTCAAGCACCGCCATGTTCGAGTGGCGGTAGACGAGCTTGCGCGCGGGCCGCGACAGTCGAATCGCGTCGACGATGCTCGCGTGGTTGAGCTCATCGGAGAGGATGACCGTGTTGTCGTCGGTCAGTGTTGGGATCACGGCCTCGTTGGCGCTCCAGCACGACGAGTAGGTGATGGCGGCTTCCGTCCCGACGAACGAGGCAAGCTCCGCGGCCAAGGCGATGTGCGGCTCGAACACCCCGCAGATGAAGGGCACGGATGCCGTTCCGGCGCCGTAGCGCTCGAGGCCAGCCATACTGGCCTCGACCACCTGTGGGTGGTTTGCCAGCCCGAGGTAGTTGCTCGACGAAAGAACGAGCACCTTTCCGCGCCCGTGCATCTCGACCACCGCGGCTTGTGGGGAGGACAAGACCTCGAACCGCTTATAGGTGCCGGCTGCGCGCAGCTCCTCCACTTCGATCGCGAGCTGCTCGTTGAGGTGGTTCAGTGCCATCTTCCCTCCTAGGCCCCGATCGTCTCGGCGTCGTCTCCACGGCCGGGATAAAGGACGATCTTGCACGCCTCGCCCGCCTCGAGCTTCTCCAGCGCTTGCTCAAACTGCTCGACTCGGTAGCGATGCGTGATAAGCGGTCCGAGGTCCACCAGCCCGCCTTCGAGCATCCAGCGCGTCTTGAACCAGGTCCCGAAGATCGTCCTGCCGTTCAGCGCCAGAACGCTGACGTTCTTGAAGATCAGCTCGCTCACGTCGACCTCGACCGGTTGGGCTGGGATGCCAAACAGGACGACTCGGCCACCGTTTCGCACGCACGCGAAGGCATCCGCGATCGCCCGCCCGGAACCGGACATCTCGAAGATCACGTCGACGCCGTAGCCGTCGTGTAACTCGCGAAGCTCGGCTGGAAGATCCGATCCGTCCGCCACCTGGAGCGCCGCTGTCGCCCCGAGGCCATCGGCAAGCGACAGACGAAACGGGATGCGGTCGACCGCGAAGACGCTTGCGGCCCCGGACGCCTTCGCTATGGCGACCGTGAACAGCCCGATCGGCCCGCAGCCGAGGACCGCGACCGACTGCCCCGACAGGTCCTGAGCGCTGGTGGCGAAGACGGCGTTGCCAAACGGCTCCTGCAGCGTGGCGATCTCAGGGGCGAGCTTGCTCCGGTCGTTTCGCCACAGAACACTCTCCGGGACCGTCACGAATTCCGCCAGCGCCCCGTCGCGATCCACCCCGAGAATCTCGGTCTCGGGGCACATATGGGCCTGGCCGGTCCGGCAGTGAAAGCAGCGACCGCAGGTGATATGGCTCTCCGCAGAGACGTAGTCACCGACGCCAAAGTGACGCACCTCTCGGCCGGTGCCAGCGACGGTGCCGGCGAACTCGTGGCCGAGAGTGAGAGGAGGCACGACTCGGCCCTGAGCCCATTCGTCCCAGTGCAGGATGTGCAGATCGGTCCCACAGATACTGGCCGCTTCCACCTGGACGAGGACCTCGTCACTGGCGGGCGCCGGTATCGGGACCTCCTCGAGCGTCAGGCCGGGGGCTCGCTCCGACTTACGAAGCGCCCGCATCCGCCTCATCTAGGCGCCCGACCGCGATCGATGTCATCGGCATGGATCAA
>JACCZL010000258.1 GCA_013695975.1 Chloroflexota bacterium | reverse complement strand
GTAGCGGAGTGCCGACCTCGCGTGACAGCCGCTGGACGTCCACCCGAATCTGCCCGCGGAACTTGACGACGACGTCGCCCTCGGTGGCCGTGATCTGACCAACGCCGGCCCGCCCAGCCCTGAGCCGGAGGCCCACCAGGTAGACCAGGTTCTGGGCCGCCATGGGCAGCGGCCCGAAGCGGTCCTCCAGCTCCCCGATGAGCTGGCCTAGCTCCTCGCCCGTTGTCACCGCGGCGAGGCGCTGGTACAGGCTGAGCCGCGCGGCCTCGTCGGCCACGTAGTCGGGCGGCAAAAAAGCGTCGATCGGTAGATCGAGCGACGGCCGCTGCTCGGGCGCGGTGGCGTCGGTGGGCAGCGGAGTGCTGTCGCGCGACGCCCGGGCCAGGTCGATCGCCTCGGACAGCAGGCGCGTGTAGAGGTCGAAGCCGACCGACGCGATCTGCCCGGACTGCTCGGCACCCAGGAGGTTGCCGGCCCCGCGGATCTCGAGGTCCTTCATCGCGATCCGGAAGCCTGCCCCGAGCTCCGTCGCCTCGAAGATCGTCCGCAGTCGCTGCTCGGCGTGTTCGGTGAGCTGGGTGTCCCGTGCGTAGACGAAATAGGCGTAGGCCCTGACCGACCCGCGGCCGACGCGACCGCGGAGCTGGTAGAGCTGGGCCAGACCGAAGCGATGGGCATTGTTGACCACGAGCGTGTTGACGTTCGGGATGTCGAGGCCGGATTCGATGATCGTCGTGCAGACCAGGACGTCGGCGTCACCGGCGGCGAAGTCGATCATCACCTGCTCGAGCTGGTCCTCGGCCATCTGACCGTGGCCGACGCAGAAGCGGGCCTCGGGCACCAGGCGGCGGAGTCGGCCGGCGACGACGTCGATCGACTGGACGCGGTTGTGGACGAAGTAGACCTGGCCGCCACGGTCGAGCTCGCGGAGGATCGCCTCGCGGATCAGGCCATCGTCGTGTTCGGTCACGTAGGTGCGGATCGGTAGTCGGTCCTCGGGAGCGGTCTCGATCGCGCTCATGTCGCGGACGCCGGCTAGCGACATCTGGAGCGTCCGCGGGATCGGCGTCGCGGTCAGGGTCAGGACGTCGACCTCCTTGCGGAGCTGCTTGAGCCGTTCCTTCTGCGCGACGCCGAAGCGCTGCTCTTCGTCGATGATGACCAGGCCGAGGTCCTTGAAGCGGACGTCGTTCTGGACCAGGCGATGGGTTCCGATGCAGATGTCGATCGTGCCGGCCGTCATGCCCTCGACCACGGCTCGCTGCTCGCGGTCCGAGCGGAATCGGGAGAGCATGTCGACGCGGACCGGAAAGGCCCCCAGCCGCTCCTTGAAGGTGGCGAAATGCTGCTGGGCGAGCACCGTCGTCGGGACCAGGACGGCGACCTGGCGGCCGTCCATCACCGCTTTGAACGCGGCTCGCAGGGCCACCTCGGTCTTGCCGTAGCCGACGTCGCCGACCAGCAGGCGGTCCATCGGTCGCGGCCGCTCCATGTCCTCCTTGACCTCGGCGATCGCCTGAACCTGGTCCGGCGTCTCGACGTACGGGAAGCTGTCCTCCAGCTCCCGCTGCCAGGGTCCATCCGGCGCGAAGCTGTGGCCGCTGGCAAGCTCGCGCGCGGCATAGAGCTCGAGCAGGTCGCCCGCGATGTCGCGAACGGCGCGCCGGACCCGAGCTTTCGCGCGGGCCCACTCTGACGTCCCAAGGCGGGTCGGGTTCGGCGATTCCTCGCCGCCGCCGACGTAGCGGGTGACACGGTCCGCCTGCCCGATCGGAACGTAGAGACGGTCGCTGTCGGCATAATCGAGGAGCAGGAACTCACGCTCGACGGCGCCCTCGCCTCCGAGCTTGACCAGGCCGCGGAAGCGGGCGATTCCGTGGTCGGCGTGTACGACGAGCTCGCCCGGCTCGATGTCGCTGAGGAACAGCTCGCGGGCCGCTCCGCGGCTTCGTCGGAGCGGGCGGCGGACCTTGCGCCAGCCGAAGAGCTCGCCGTCGGTGAGCACGACCAGCCCGAGCTGTTCGGAGCGCCAGCCCTCGGCCAATGAGCCGTGGACGAGCGAGACGGACGGCAGCGAGGCGCCAGAGGCCGGCGCCAAGAGCCGTTCCGTCGGCGTGACCAGGACACCCCGCTCGGCGAACAGCTCCTGGAGCCGGGCAGATTGTTGGGAGGCGATCACGACGGACTCAGCGGGGGGGGAGGGCTGCTGGCCCCTCGAGCGCCGTCCTGGCGGGGCGGCCACACCGTCGAGGAAGGTCTTGAGGCGGCCGCCGAAGGTCGGGGCATGGCTGAAGGGGATCGTCTCGCGGGCCGGGTCGTGGGTCAGGTCGACGATCGGGCGGTCGCCGCTGCGAAGGCGGGCGCGCAAGTCGGACCAGGGGATGTACGGTCGCCGAGCGTCGGACTGCAGCTCGCCACGCTCCTGTAGGGGCGGTTCGCGAACCGCCCCTACGCGCAGCTCCTCGGCCTGCTGCTCGAGGTCGCGCGCCATCGTGTCGAGCTGGGTCGGCTCATCCAGCACGATCACCGTATTCGGAGACAGGTGGTCGAAGAAGGTCGCCGAGGCGGTGTCGGCCGAGTACTGGTCGTCCGATGAAGCGCCGGTGCGGGCTGGCGCCGTCCGGAGCTCGTTCAGCCGCTCGCCCGACCGCTGGGTCTCGGCGTCGAAGGTCCGGAGCGACTCGATCTCGTCGCCGAAGAACTCGATCCGACACGGGCGGCCGCCGGGCGGGAATACGTCGAGGATGCCGCCGCGCCGGCTGAACTGACCCGGACCGTCGACCAGCGGGCTTGGCTCGTACCCGCCGGCCAGCCACAGCTCGGCCAGCGTGCCGGGGCTGACCCGGTCGCCGATGCGGAGGGTGCGCGAGGCAGCCCGGAACCGATCCGGCGACTCGAGCACGTCCAGCGCGGAGCGCAAGGAGAGCACGATCAGCGGATTGGCGTCCGGTTCGGCAAGCTCGGAGAGGACCTGGACCCGCTCGGCCCCGTCCGCGAAGTCCTCCGACAGGCGCTCGTAGGGCAGGGCGTCCGGCGCGGGGAAGTGCAGGACCGAGGAGCTGGCGCCCGACCAGACCGACAGCTCCTCCCAGAGCTGGCGGGCATGGCCCGGGCGGGCGGTCAGGATGGCCAGCGGGCGAGCGCTGGCAGCGTGCAGCGCGGCCAGGACGTACGCCTTGGCCGGATCGGCGATCGACAGACGAGTGGCGCCGCCAAGGCCCTGCAGGAGCGCCGTGAAGGCGGGCAGCCGTTGGACACGGGGCAGCAGCACCGCGAGGTCGATCGTCGGCTCCGCGCCGAGCTCGCTGCGAACGGCGCCAACGCTCGAGTCAGCGGCGGCGATCGGGGTGGCAAGCGGAACCGCGGACACGTCGGCTAAGCCCTGGCTACTCGGCTTCTGACCCCAGGCTCGCAGCCTTCGGCTCCTGGTTGTAGCGATTCATGGCGGCGGCGGGCCCTGTCCGGATGAACAGCTCGATCGCCTCGACCGCGCGGGCGAGGGCCTCCTCGATGAGGGAGCGCTCGTCAGGCGTCGGGTCGTCGAGGACGTAGTCGGCGAGATCGCGCATCGGTGGGGGCGGGCCGATCCCGATGCGGAGGCGTGGGAAATCGGTCGTGCCGAGTGAGTCGACGATCGAGCGCATCCCGTTGTGGGTGCCGGGACCACCCCGCTCGCGCATCCGCAGGCTGCCGGGCGGCAGGTCGACATCGTCGTACACCACGAGCAGTGAATGTGGAGGGATCCCCCAGCCGACCAGCAGCTCCTTGACCGCGCGGCCGGACAGGTTCATGTAGGTCTGGGGCTTGGCGAGGGCGACGTCCTGGCTAGCGAGCTGTCCACGGGCGACGACGCTCCGGGCCCGCTTCGCGTTGAAGCGCAGGCGGTGCCGTTCGGCCACGCGATCGACCGACCGGAAGCCCACGTTGTGGCGGTTGCCCGCATACTCCGCGCCCGGATTGCCCAACCCCACCACCAGTCTGCTCGGGCCCACCGACATCCTCACTTTCAGAACCGACCCGCTGCACGGGAGCAACAGCAAAAAGGGCTGACCTCGTGGCCAGCCCCGTCGGGCCGCGGTTTCACCCGAAAGTATACCGGGAATGCCATAATCTGGAAGCTGTCCTTATCCGCCGCGGAGTGACGATGCTCAACCGACTGTTTCGACGAGAGAAGCTCGACCAGGGCGTCGAGAAGACGCGGGCAGGCTTCTTCGGCAAGATCAGAACGCTCCTCATGGCGGAGCGGCCGATCGACGACGACCTCTGGGACGGGCTCGAGGAGCTCCTGATCCAGGCCGACGTCGGCGTCCAATTGACTGACGAGATCCTCGATCGGCTACGCGGCGAGCACCGCGCCGGCGAGATCCAGAGCTCGAAGGACCTGTTCGACGCCCTCCAGGATGCGCTGGCCACGGCCCTCGAGGAGATCGCCCCGCGGCGGACCCTGGTGGAGCGGGGTACGCTCTCGGCGGTCCTGGTGGTCGGCGTCAACGGCGTCGGCAAGACGACCAGCATTGCCAAGCTCGGCAACCTCTGGCGGAGCCAGGGCTACAACGTCGTCCTGGCCGCGGCCGATACGTTCCGCGCCGCGGCGATCGACCAGCTCAAGATCTGGGGCGAGCGGGCGAAGCTGCCGGTCATCGCCCACCAGCCGGGAGCCGATCCGAGCTCGGTAGTCTTCGATGCGCTGACCGCAACGCGGGCACGCGGGGCGGACGTCGTCCTGATCGACACCGCCGGCCGGCTTCACACCAAATTCAACTTGATGGAGGAGCTGAAGAAGGTCCGCCGCGTGATCGACAAGCAGAACGTGCCCAACGTCACGACGATTCTGGTCGTCGACGCGACGACCGGGCAGAACGCGGTGACCCAGGCGGAGCAATTTGCCAAGGCGGCCGGTCTCGACGGCTTGATCGTGGCCAAGCTGGACGGCTCCTCCAAGGGCGGCGTAATCTTCGCCGTCACCCGGGCGGTCCAGGCGCCGGTCCTCTTCGTCGGTACGGGTGAGAAGATGGACGACTTGAGCGATTTCGATCCAGACGACTTCGTCGAGGCGCTCGTCGGCGGTGGCAACGGTCGTGTTTGAGAGTCTGTCCGACCGCCTTCAGGGCGTCTTTCGGAAGCTGAGCAGTCGCGGGCGGGTCAGCGAGGACGACCTCAAGGCTGCCCTCCGCGAGGTTCGGATCGCCCTGCTCGAGGCCGACGTAAGCCTGAAGGTGGTCAAGCAGTTTGTCCAGACGGTCCAGGACAAGGCGCTCGGCGCAGAGGTGCTCACCGGGCTGAACCCTGCCCAGCAAGTTGTCAAGATCGTCCACGACGAGCTGGTCGAGATGCTCGGTGGTGATGGCGGTCCGAGCAAGCTGGCGACCGCCCCGACCCCGCCCAACGTCATCATGCTGGTTGGCCTGCAAGGCTCGGGCAAGACGACCACGGCCGCCAAGCTGGCCCTCCTGCTCCGCAAGCAGGGCCAGCGGCCGTTGTTGGTCGCGGCTGATCCCTATCGCCCGGCGGCTGTGATCCAGATCCAGACCCTCGGCCGGCAGCTTGACATCCCTGTCTATCACGAAGAGCGCCGCAAGCCGCCGGAGCTGGCCCAGGACGCCGTCCGGCACGCTGAACGCAACGGCCTCAACTACGTGATCGTCGACACGGCCGGGCGGCTCGTGATCGACGAAGCGATGATGGACGAGGTGGCCGAGATCCGGCGGCGGGTCCACCCGCCGGAGGTCCTGCTCGTCGCCGACGCGATGACCGGCCAGGACGCGGTGCGCGTGGCCGAGCAGTTCCATCAGCGCGTCGGCGTGACCGGCGTCGTCTTGACCAAGATGGACAGCGACGCCCGGGGTGGCGCCGCGCTCTCGTTGAGGTCAGTCGCCGGGGTGCCGATCAAGTTCATCGGGGTGAGCGAGAAGCTGGAGGGGCTCGAGCCTTTCCACGCCGATCGGATCGCCTCGCGCATCCTCGGCATGGGCGACGTGATGACCCTGATCGAGCGAGCCCAGCAGCTCACCGACGAAGACGAGGCGCAGCGGCTCCAGAAGAAGATGCGAACCGCGACCTTCGACCTCGAGGACTTTCTCGACCAGATGACCAAGGTCCGCCAGATGGGCCCCTTGGATCAGCTCCTCGGGCTCATCCCGGGCATGTCGCAGGCGCTCCGCGGCCAGGACGTCAACATCGACGAAAAGGCGATGAAGCGCATCGAGGCGATGATCCAGTCGATGACGCCCAACGAGCGGCGCCACCCCGAGATCATCGGCGGCAGTCGCAAGCGTCGCATCGCCCGCGGGAGCGGGACCACGACCGCCGACATCAACCAGCTCCTAAACCAGTTCCGCCAGATGCAAAAGATGATGAAAATGATGTCGCGCGGCAAGATGCCGGCCGGCTTCCCGTTCGGCCCTGGCTGAGAGCGCGACCCCGCCGTACCTCGCGCCCGTGCCCGCGAGGCTCGAGTTTTCCGGCGCCGATTCCGCCGTACCAGAGACTCTGCCGTGAAGCGCTCAAGGCGACCGTGCTGGGCACTCCGGAGTGATCCCATCGGGCGCTGCCGTCCGTATAATGGTGGGAGCCTGATGCGGTCCACCTGATACGGTCTCGGTGAGCGACGGGGGAGCCGATGGTACGCTCAGCGGTGCAGGAAGCGGCGAAGGAGCGACTTCACCAGATCGGTCGCGAGCGCGGGTTTGTCACCCTCGCAGACGTGGCGGGCGTCGTCCTGGACGGGCCGATCGATCTGGACGAGATCCGCGACAAGCTCGAAGAGGCTGGCTTCGAGCTGCTGGACGCCGATGAGACGGACGACGAGGAGACGCCGCGACCGCTCGCCTGGAGCGGCGGCTCGGGCCTTGGCGCCGCTGAGCTGGCAGTCGACGAGCCCGAGCCCGGCGCGGCGACGCGGCGCGCGGCGGCCCTGGAAGCCGAACAGATCCTGCCGGACACGCCGGCCGCGATCTATCTCCGTGACATCAGTCGCCTGCCGCTGCTGACGGCTGAGCAGGAGGTCGAGCTGGCACGCGCGCTGGAACGCGGCGAGGCAGCGCGCACGGCGCTCGACCACGCCGAGGGTGGGGTACTCGATAACGACGCCCAGCTTCAGCGCGACATCGCTGCCGGCGTGGAGGCGCGCTCTACGCTCACGCAATCAAACTTGCGGCTCGTCGTCTCGGTCGCCCGCAAATACGTAGGTCGGGGTCTGCCGTTGCTCGACCTGATCCAGGAAGGCAACATCGGGCTCGCACGCGCGGTCGAGAAGTACGACTACCGCAAGGGCTACCGATTCAGCACCTACGCCTACTGGTGGATCCGCCAGGCGGTAACCCGCTCGATCGCCGATCAGTCCCGAACGATTCGCGTGCCGGTCCACATGATCGAGTTGATCGGCAACGTCCACAAGGCCGCGCGGGAGCTCCAGCAGGGCCTCGGGCGTGAGCCGACCGTCGAGGAGATCGCAGGTCGGATGGGCGCCACACCCGACCGGGTCCGCCACATCCTGCGAGCGGCCAGGCAGCCGATCTCGCTCGAGACGCCGATCGGCGATGACGACGGTTCGACGATCGCCGACTTTGTGGCCGATCAGACCGCCCGGGCGCCGGCCGACGCGGCCGACGCGGCGATGCTGAAGATGCAGGTCGAAGGGGTCCTGATGGAGTTGGGCTCCCGAGAGCGCCAGGTCTTGCGGATGCGCTTTGGGCTCGAGGACGGCTGCGACCGTACCCTGGGCGAAATCGGCGAAGAGCTCGGCGTGAGCCGCGAGCGCATCCGTCAGATCGAGTCCGAGGCGCTGACCAAGCTCCGCCACCCACGCCTCCAACACCGCCTGCGCGAGTACCTCGCGTAGGGGCAGCGCTATCGAGCCAGGGGACGGCGTGCGCCCCTACGCCTCCGATGTGTGAAAATTAGGGACTCGTGCGCCTGGTCTGGCCGCCGGGTCGCAAAGCCAGTCTCCCACGGAGTGATCCCTCGTTCATGCCAGGATCGCCGCGTCCTGCCGCGCCGCGCGTCGAACGGGTCCGTCTCGACGCCTTGCTCGTCGAGCGCGGGCTCGTCGGATCGCGCGAGAAGGCGCAGGCGCTGGTCCTCGCCGGGGCGGTGAGCGCCGACGGGCGCCGCGCCGAAAAGGCGGGCCAGCTCCTGGCGCGCGACGCCGCCCTTGCCGTCGAGGCATCCGACAGCTTCGTCAGCCGTGGGGGGGTCAAGCTGGAGCACGCCCTGAACCGCTTCTCGATCGACGTTGCCGATCGGGTCTGTCTCGACGCGGGCGCCTCGACAGGTGGCTTCACCGACTGCCTGCTGCGGCGTGGGGCGCGCCGCGTCTACGCCGTCGACGTCGGTCGGGGCCAGCTCGACTGGCGCTTGCGTAACGACCCGCGCGTGGTGGTGTCGGAGCGGACCAACGTCCGCTACCTCGAGCAGCTTCCCGAGTCGATGGACCTGGCGGTGGTCGACCTGTCCTTCATCTCGCTCCGGCTCGTCCTGCTACCGATCCGGCGGCTCGTGCGCGAGGGCGGGCCGATCGTGGCCCTCGTCAAGCCTCAATTCGAGGCAGGTCGCGGGCAGGTCGGGCGGGGCGGCGTCGTCCGCGACCGAGAGGTCCACCGTCGAGTCCTGGTCGACCTCTGGGCGTGGTGCGCCGCGCACGGCTTCGCCCCGCGCGACCTGACCGCCTCGCCGATTCGCGGCCCGGCCGGCAACGTCGAGTTCTTCCTGTACCTCGACGCCGGGATTGAGAGTCGTGCCGACGAGGGCGACGTGCCCGAAGCGTCCGCCGCCATCAGCCGAGCGCTTGCCGAGGCGCCCGTCTCGCCCGCGGGCTGTGCCGCCCGATGATGCGGGTCGCCCTGATCCACCAGCCGTACCGTCCGGAAACGGCCGAGAGCGCCGGGCAGACCGGGGCCTGGCTCGACAGTCGTGGGATTGGTCAGGCGCTGCTCTCGGCGTTCGAGCTGGAGCGCCACGATCCGAGCCGCTTCGACCTGGCGCTCTCGTTCGGTGGAGATGGTACGACGCTGCGAACGGCGCGCTGGGCCATCCGCGCCGGCGTCGCGATCGTCCCGGTCGGCATGGGCACGCTCAGCTTCCTGGCCGAGCTGGCGCCGACCGAGCTGGCCGACGGCCTGAGCCCGTACCTCGCGGGCGACTTCTGGCGGGACGAGCGGGCGATGCTCCGGGTAGAGCTCGGCGACGAGGTGAAGCCGGCGGTCCTCGACGGCGAATCGGCGAGTGGGCCGGCCCCACGCCCACCTAGCCCCCTCCTGGCGCTCAACGACGTGGTGGTGGCGCGTGGCGCCGCCTTACGAGCGGTCAGCATCGACCTCGCGGTCCACGAGCACTACGTGACTCGCTTCACCGCCGACGGGCTCGTCGTCGCGACGGCGACCGGCTCGACGGCCTACGCCCTGGCAGCGGGTGGGCCCGTGATGGCGCCGGATCTGCGCACGATCGCGATCGTCCCGATCGCCGGCCACCTGTCCGCGCTCGAAAGTTTGATCCTGCCCGAGTCGGCCCAGATTCGGCTGACGGTCGCGCGGAGTCAGCC
>JACCZL010000247.1 GCA_013695975.1 Chloroflexota bacterium | reverse complement strand
GCTCCCTCTCCCTCTGGGAGAGGGCGGGGGTGAGGGCTATTCGCGTTGCCAAAAGGCCGCTCATGAGCGAGGAGTCTCCGCGAACACGTGCTGGAGCGCCGTACCCGGGTCCGGCGCCGCGGCCGCGAGGGCCGCTTCCAGCGCCTGCTCGATCTCCGCGGTGACCTCGGCGCGGAGCTGCTGGTCGCGGCCCTCGTCCAGCAGGCCGTGCTCGATCAGGTAGCCGCGATAGCGTGGCAGCGGGTCGCGCGTCCGCTCGGCGGCGACGACGTCACGGCCGCGGTAGCGGAAATGATCGTCGTCGCTCGAGTGGGGGGTCAGGCGGACGCAGAGGGCGTCGATGAGCGTCGGCCCCTCGCCACGGCGGGCCCGCTCGGCCGCCTCGGCCGTGGCACGGTAGACGGCCAGGACTTCGGTGCCGTCCACCACGACGCCCGGCATGCCGTAGGCCGGGGCGCGGTCCGCGACGCGAGCGACCGGCATCTGCCGCTCGAGTGGCAAGGAGATCGCCAGGCCGTTGTCTTCGCAGAAGAGGATGACCGGTAGCTTGTGGATCGCGGCGAAGTTGGCCCCCTCGTGGAAGTCGGCCTTGCTGGTCGCGCCGTCGCCAAAGTAGGCGATCGCCACGCTAGCCTCGCCGCGGTGGCGAGCGGCGAGCGCCGCGCCGACGGCGTGCGGGATCTGCGAGCCGACGGAGCTGCTACTGGTCAGGATCCGCAGCGCTTTCGAGCCGAAGTGCGAGGGCATCTGGCGGCCGCCGCTCCACGGACCGTCGGCGCGCGAGAGGGCCTCCAGAAGGGCGTCGCGCGGCGTGGCGCCGAAGGCCAGCACCGCGGCGAGATCGCGGTAGTAGGGGAGCATCAGGTCGACCCCACGACGCAGCGCGGCGGCGCTCCCGACCTGGGCCGCTTCGTGCCCCTGGCAACTGATGACGAACGCCTGGCGACCCTGTCGCTGGAGGATCCACTGCCGCTCGTCGATGGCCCGCGCCAGCAACATGGTGCGGTAGAGGGCGACGGCCTGCTCGGCGGAGAGGCCGAGCTCGGCATGCATCGGGCGCGCTGTCGTCTGCATTCGGTCTGCTCCGGTGGATGCTTGCATGGTAGCACACGCGCTGGCGGCTGCCGGCGAGCTCCCTGCGCCAGCGAACGTTCTCCCTGACACGCCAGGGCTGGTAGTGTTCGTGGCACCACACCTCGTGCTACGGCTTGCGGAGTGCCTCGCGGTACTGGCGGGCGAGCTCCATGTAGTGGTTCGAGGTCAGCTCGATCCGGGCGTATTCGTCGTCGGTGACCTGGCGGGCGATACGGCCCTGGTCGCCGATGACGAGCGAGCGCGGTGGGACGACCGTATCTGGCGGGACGGTCGCGTTGGCGGCGATGATGCTGCCGGTCCCGACGGTGCAGCCGGACATGACGGTCGCGTTCATCGCGACCAGCACGTGGGCGTCGATGGTTGAGGCGTGGACCGCGGCGCCATGGCCCAGGCTGGTGTAGTCACCCAGGCGGCAGGGCCGACCCGGCTCGCTGTCGACCAGGCAGTTGTCCTGGATGTCGGTCCCGACTCCAAGCACGATCGGCGCGCCGTTCGCCCGTAGCACGCCGCTGAACCAGAGGCTCGATCGGCTCGCCATCGTGACGTCGCCGATCACCTCGGCGTTTGGCGCGACAAAGACGTCGTCGGCCAGCGTCGGCCGCCCAGTTTCACCCTGCTCTGTTGGCATTCGCTCTGCTCCTACGCTCCGATGCTGATCGTCACCGTCGTCTCCGGCGGTACCGTGTCGCCCGGCCCCGGGTTCTGGTCGACGACCTGACCCTTGCGGTCGGGCGAGGTCTCTTCCTCGACCCGAACCCTGAAGCCGGCGTCCTGCAGGGCCCGCCGCGCTTCTCGCTCGTCCATGCCCTCGACGTTGGGGACGAGCCCGCCCTGCTCCTTCTTGGCCGGCGCGCGCGGCGGTCGCCCGACGGTGATCGTCACCCGCCGCCCTCGCTCCAGGCTCGTGCCCGGCCCGGGGCTCTGTGCTAGGACCACGCCGTTGGCGGCGTTGGGGCCGCGGTCCTCGCGAACCTCCGGCGCCAGCCCAATCGCCGCCAGCGCTCGGATGGCGTCGATCTCGTTCCTGCCGACCAGCGATGGTACCTCCGAACGGGGGACGCTCGGCGTCGGTGGCGCGGTCGGCTTCGGCGGCGCGGTCGGCTGAGCGGTGGGCTGCGGCGCGGGGGAGGGCGGTGCTGGCGTGGCGGTTGGTGGGGGCGGTGTTGGCGTGGCGGGTGGCGACGTCGCGGTCGGCGGGGCCGGCGCGGCCGTCGGCGGCGCCTTGGGGACGGCCGGCGCGGGCGTGGACGTAGGC
>JACCZL010000863.1 GCA_013695975.1 Chloroflexota bacterium | reverse complement strand
TCTCGGTACCCGGGCTCGAGGACCGAGATGCTTCGATGCGCTCAGCATGACAAGGCCGGGGTTGATACCGCTATCACTGTAGGGAAGCGCTCATCGACCGGTTGGACTTGCCGGGATCGGACGGCCGTCCGGCCGCCGTCTCAGCCTCCGGCGGCAACTGCTCGGCAAGCTCGGCGAGCTCGGCCCGCAATTGCATCACCCCAAAGGGGCCATGCGGGAGGGTGCGGATCGATCGAGGCGGGCCGGCCCCTAGCGCGCGCTGAATCTCTTCCGGTGTACACGACATTGCTAGCCCCTTGCCTCGAGCAGCCCGCCCTGCTCGTCCCACATACCGTCAGTATAGGGAGTATGGGGAGGGTCGAACGATCACGAACTGCGTTGACCCTGGCGGAGGACAACCGGATTCCTGAAGAGGGCAGGCTGGCCCGTAGGGGCGAAGCATTCGCGCACCAGTACTGGCCAAGTCAGTTGCCCGGGCGCGAATGCTTCGCCCCTACGACGGAGGCCAGACGCTGTTTTCTGAGGGATCAGCCACGCGGTAGGTTCTCGCCTTCCCAGTCCTCGTGCGCGAATCCTTCGCCCCTGCCCCGCACCCACGATCGTGGCCCCCACCTTACGCGAAGTAGCGAGTAGCGGAGCACATCCATCATGTCGCATGACCCTGCTGGAATTCAGCAACCAGGCGCCCAGACCAGCCAGCTACGCGCTAGCCGGCCCGTGTTCCCCTTCACAGCCCTGGTCGGACAGGAGCGGATGAAGCGGGCCCTCGTGCTGAACGCGATCAACCCGCGGATCGGCGGCGTGCTGGTCCGTGGGGAGAAGGGGACCGCCAAATCGACGGCGGTGCGAGCCCTGGCCAATCTCCTGCCCGAGATCGACGTCGTGGCCGGCTGCCACTACCAGTGCGAGCCGGGCAAGCCGGACGACCTGTGCGCCGACTGCTCGGCGCGACTCGGCGCAGGCGGGTCGCTGCCCGCCACGACCCGGCGCGTGCCGATCGTCAACCTGCCGGTCGGCGCGACCGAGGACCGGGTCGCCGGGACGATCGACATCGAGGAGGCGATCACCAGAGGGGAGCGGCGCTTCGAGCCGGGGCTGTTGGCGGCCGCCAACCGTGGCATCCTGTACGTCGACGAAGTCAACCTGTTGAACGATCATCTCGTCGACGTGTTGCTCGATGCGGCGGCGATGGGGATGAATTACGTCGAGCGCGAGGGGATCTCGCTCGCCCACCCGGCCCAGTTCATCCTGATCGGGACGATGAATCCCGAAGAGGGGGACCTGAGACCGCAGCTCCTCGATCGTTTTGCCCTGGCGGTCGAGGTCCAGGGCCTCTCCGAGCAGGCCAGCCGCGCCGAGGTCGTCCGGCGCCGAATCGCCTTCGAGCGCGACCCGGAAGCGTTTGGCGTGGCCTGGACCGAAGCGGAAGCGGCCGAGCGGGAGCGCATCACCCGAGCCCGCGAGCTGCTTCCCAGGGTGGTGCTCGACGACCGGATGCTCGACTTGATCACCCACCTGTGCGTCGACTTCGGTGTCGACGGCCTGCGGGCCGACATCGTGATGTACAAGACGGCCACGACCCTGGCCGCCTACGCCGAGCGAACCCGCGTCGACGAGGGTCACGTCCGCGACGCTGCCGAGCTTGCATTGCTCCATCGCCGCCGCCGCCAGCCGTTCGAGCAGCCGGGCCTGGATCCCGGCGACCTCGACCGCGCCATCCAGGAGCGACTGTCCGACGACGACGGCCACGACGGCGAGGCTGCCCCGAGCGAAGCGGAGGACGAGAACGGGAGCCCCGAACAGGGTGGCTCGACCGTCGAGGAGCGGGTCTTCGCGGCGGCAGCGCCCTACGCCGTGCGGACCCTGGCGCCGCCAACCGAACGCGAGGAGCGGCCGAAGCGGGCCGGCCGCCGGAGTCGCGCCCGGAGTCGCGCGAGCAGCGGGCACTACGTGGCGGCGAGCCTGCCGAGCGACCCGATCCGTGACGTTGCGCTCGACGCGACGCTCCGGGCCGCCGCGCCAAACCAACCGGCTCGCCGCGCCGCCCAGCCCGACGGGCCGGCCGTCGTCATCCGTCGTTCGGACCTCCGGGAAAAGGTGCGCGAGACGCGCGCCGCCAACCTGATCCTGTTCGCCGTCGACGCCAGCGGGTCGATGGCGGCGCGGCAACGCATGGTCGCCGCGAAGGGCGCGGTCGTCTCCCTGCTGATGGACGCCTACCAGAAGCGCGACCGGGTCGGCTTGATCGCCTTTCGCGGCTCGGAGGCGGAGCTGCTGCTGCCTCCGACGATGTCGGTCGAGCTGGCCGAGCGTCGACTCCAGGCCCTGCCGACCGGCGGGCGGACCCCGCTGGCGCGCGCCCTCCAGCTCGGACTCTCGACGTTCCAGCGCCACCGCGCGAATCACCCAGACGAGACCCCGCTCCTGGTGCTGATCTCGGATGGGCGGGCCAACGTGCCACTCGGCGGCGGCGACGTCGCCCGGGAGCTGGGCCTGCTCGGTGCGGACCTTCGGACCCGCGGCGTCCACGCCATCGTCGTCGACACCGAGAGTGGGCCGATCAGGATGGGCCTCGGGCGTGAGCTGAGCACGGCGCTGGGCGGACGTTACCTGCCGATCGAAGACCTCCGCGCCGGCGATCTGCTCGGCGCGGTCAACCGCATGGTCGGACGGGCCTGAGGCCGTCGGGCAGCGGAGATGAAGGCGCTCGTCATCGCCGGGACCGCCAGTGGCGTCGGCAAGACGACCGTCGCGACCGGCCTGATCGCCGCCCTGGCGCGTCGCGGGCTGAAAGTCCAGCCCTTCAAGGTCGGGCCGGACTACATCGACCCGAGCTATCACGCCAGAGCGGCGGGGCGGCCCTCCCGCAACCTCGATTCCTGGATGCTCGGCCCAGACGTCCTGAGGGAGCTCTTCGCGCGCGCGGCGGGCGGATGCGACGTCGCCGTCGTCGAGGGGGTGATGGGCCTCTACGACGGCAAGTCTGGCGGCGGCGAGATCGGCAGCACGGCCCACGTTGCCAAACTGATCGGCGCGCCGGTCGTGCTGGTGGTCGACGCCGCGAAATCCGCGCGGAGCGCCGCGGCGGTGGCCCTCGGCTTCAGGGCGCTCGACCCCGAGCTCGATCTCGCGGGTGTCATCCTCAACAACGTAGCCAGCCCGGGCCACTACGCCGCGGCGGCCGAGCCGATCGAACGGGAGGCCGGCCTACCGGTCCTCGGCCAGCTTCGCCGCGATTCGTCGTGCCACCTCGACGAGCGCTATCTCGGCCTCGTGCCCACCGCCGAGGGCGGGCTCGACGACGATCGCCTCGGCCGCCTCGCGAGCCTCGTCGCCGACGGCGTCGACGTCCCTCGCCTACTCGAGCTTGCGAGTCGGGCCCACCCCTACCCAGAGCCGGCGCTCGGGCTGTTTCCGAGCCAACGCCTACCCCGAAACGTTCGGATCGCCGTCGCGCGCGACGCGGCCTTCAACTTCTACTATCAGGACAATCTCGACCTGTTGGAGGCGTGGGGTGCGGAGCTCCTATCGTTCAGTCCCCTCCGCGACGCTCGGCTGCCCGCTGACGCCTCCGCGGTTTACATCGGGGGTGGCTTCCCCGAGCTGTTCGCTCCCGACCTGGCACGCAACGCCTCGTTGTTGGCGGACCTGCGGCGGTCGGCCGACGAGGGAATGCCGATCTACGCCGAGTGCGGCGGACTGATGTACCTGGCCGACGGCCTGACGGACCAGACGGGGCGCCGTCACCAGATGGTCGGCGTGCTTCCGGGCTGGAGCACGCTCGAAGGCGGGCGCATAACGCTCGGCTACCACGAGGTGGCGGCCCGACGGGACTCGATCCTCCTGGACAAGGGCGACCAGGTCCGCGGCCACGAGTTTCACTGGTCCCGCTCGGAGCCGGCCGACGCGACAC
>JACCZL010000195.1 GCA_013695975.1 Chloroflexota bacterium | reverse complement strand
CCCCATGCGACGGCCGCTCTTGCAGTGGTGATCCGGGCCTTGTACCCTTGCCCTTTATGGAGCGCACGCGGATCTGGCGTGGCACGGTCAAGCCTGAGGCTCGAGAGGAGCACGAGCGTTTCGTGGCCTGGCTGGCCTCGGATGAGGCCGCGGTCCAATTTCACAAGTTCCTGCTGACCGGCTACGCGCTCTGGCAGGATGGCGATGACCTCGCGGTCGAGCTGGCCGCTGAGGAGCCGCTGGCGTTCATCCGGTTCCTGCGGAACGGTCGGATGTGGCCCGAGTTCTGGGAGTACCGCGCCACGCCGGCCGAAGCTGATACGCCTGGGGGAGAGCCGAGGGTGCGCTGGCGTCGCGGCGGGCCCGGCGGGTGAGCGCGTCTCCGGATTGCATCTTTTGTAGGATCGTCGCGAGGGCCGCTCCGGCGAGCCTGGTGTACCAGGATGCTCACGTCGTGGCGTTTCTGGCCGTGCCCCAGGCGGCGCGCGGGCATGTCTTGATCGTTCCGCGCGAGCACTACGCGACGTGCTTCGAGCTCCCTCCCGAGCTGGCCGCGCCGTTGTTTGGGACGACGCTGCGGATCGCGCGAGCGGTGCATCGCCTCTGCCAGCCCGACGGGATGACCCTCGCTCAGAACAACGGTCGGGCGGCCGGGCAATCGGTCTTCCACGTCCACATCCACGTCCTGCCGAGGACCGAGGGGGTCCGCGTCAATCTGCACGATCCGAAGGGGCGCTCTGGTCGCGGTGAGCTGGATAGACTGGCTGGCGAGATTTCGGCGGCGCTGGAGCAGGAGGGCTAGAGCATGGATCTTGGACTGAGGGAGAAGGTGGCCGTGGTCACCGGCGCCAGCCGTGGGATCGGTCGCGCCATCGCGCACGGATTGGCCGTCGAGGGCTGCAAGCTGGCGATCTGTGCCCGAGGGGCCGAGCGGCTCGAAGCGACGCGGGTCGAGCTGGAGGCGCTGGGCGCGGACGTGTTGGCCCAATCAGTCGACGCCACCGACGGGACACAGCTCGAACGGTTCATCCAGGCCAGCGTGGAGCGGTTCGGTCGGATCGACGCCCTGGTGAACAACGTTGGCGGTGGCGGCCAGGAACAGTTCCTCGAGACGACGGACGAGGATTGGCAGGCGGTCCTCGACCTGACACTCTGGCCGGCGATCCGCGCGAGCCGGCTGGTCGTGCCCCACATGCAGCGCCAGGGCGGCGCGATCGTGATGATCACGTCGATCTACGGGCGGGAATCGGGCGGGCGGCCCGCCTACAACGTCGTCAAAGCTTCGGAGAACGCTCTCGCCAAGACGATGGCCCGCCAGCTCGCGCCGCTGGGGATTCGCGTCAACGCGGTGGCCCCCGGATCGATCATCTTCCCCGGTGGCTCCTGGGAACGGCGAGTCCAGCAGGACCCGCGAAAGATGGACCAGTTCGTGGAGTCCGAGCTGCCGCTCGGTCGATTCGGCCGTCCGGAAGAGGTGGCCAACGTCGTCGCGTTCTTGCTCTCGGATCGGGCCAGCCTGATGGTCGGCGCCTGCGTCAACGTCGACGGCGGACAGTCGCGGTCGCTGATTTGACGAGGGCGCCACGTCCCTGGGCGAGCGCGGGTCGTTGACTCCCCGCCCCTTCTTCTACGGCTGGGTGATCGTCGGCGTCGGGACGCTGGCGATGTTCGCGGCGACCTTGACCGGTGGGGCCGGCTTCTCGGTCTTCATCCAGCCGATGGCGACCGACCTGGGTTGGAACCGATCAGTGCTGGCCGGGGCGCTCAGCGCGGGCACGGTCGTGGGCGCCATCGTCGCTCCGCTGTTTGGACGATTGATCGATGCCTATGGGGCCCGCCTTGCCTTGACCCTGTGCGGCCTGGGTATCGCCGCGACGCTGGCGGGGGTGTCCGGGCTGCAGACGGAGGTCCAGTTCTTCGTCCTGTACGGCCTCGCGCGCGCGATCGACATGGGCGCGCTCAACATCGCTGTCACGACAGCGGTGGCGAACTGGTTCGTCCGTCGCCGCGGTCGCGCGCTCGGGATCGCGATGACCGGCAATGCGCTGGGGGTGATGCTCCTGGTACCGCTGGCGCAATGGTTGATCGAGGGCCCGGGCTGGCGGACGGCCTGGCTCGTGGTCGGAGTCGGGTCCGGGCTGGCGCTCGCCGTCGCGGCCGGACTGTTCCTCCGTCGCCGCCCGGAGGATCTCGGGCTTCGACCGGATGGGGACACTGCTGTGGCCGGGGAATCGGCGGGGCGATCGCTCGGCGACGGTGAGACTGCCTGGACGGCGAGCATGGCCGTCCGCTCTCGCGCGTTCTGGCTGCTGGTGGCGGCCAGCGCCGCGACCCACCTCGCGGTTTCGGGGCTCACCACGCACCAGGTGGCGGTGTTGATCGAGCAAGGCATCTCGCCACTCGCGGCCGCGGGCGGGGTCAGCCTGTATGGCTTCGCCTGGACAGTCGGCAGTCTGGTCTGGGGCTTCGTGATCGAGCGGCTGGCCGCTCGGCGGGCGCTGGCGCTGGCCGGGCTCCTCGTCGCCGGCTGCGCAGTCGGCATCCTGTGGATCCGAGAACCCCTCTGGGTCGTCCCCTACGCCCTCGTCTACGGGCTCGCCAATGGCGCCAAGGAGGCGCTCGACGCGGTGGTTTGGGCCGACTACTTCGGCCGCCACTCCGTCGGCGCGATCCGCGGGCTCTCGCGACCCGTCGTCGTGGGCTCGAGCGCCCTCGGGGCGTTCGGGGGCGGGCTCGGCTACGACCTGGCGGGCAGCTACGCGCCGGCCGTGCTGGCCCTGGGGTTCATCGCCCTGCTCGGGGCCGCCGCCGCGTTGGCCGCCCGCCC
>JACCZL010000188.1 GCA_013695975.1 Chloroflexota bacterium | reverse complement strand
CGTCTGAGACCTTCACCGTGGTCGGATACGCGCCTGGATCCAACGCTGCCTGGACCCGTACGCCGCTGCCGGTCGTCGTCGCGCCGATCAGCTCGACGATGACCTCATGACTGACCAGCGGGCGGCCTGCAGGATACGACGAGGCCACCCTCCCCGATCCAGAGCAACCGCCTCCCGGACCGCGGCGGACACCCAACTGATCAGTCAAGGACTGATCCCTTATGGCCGGCGCCCTGATGGCGGCCCTGCCGACGCTGCTGGTGTACATCCTGCTCGGCCGCTACTTCCTCCGCGGCCTCCTCGCCGGCTCCCTCAAGGGCTGACCCGCCTCCACTTTGATCGGAGCACTGTACCGACGCTACTTCTCTCGCACCACCTCAGTGTGTATACTCGTGCCCTGGGGATGTGTAAAGGAGGAAGAGGCCGTCGATGGCCGTTCGGACCCGCAAGAATCTCGTGGTCGACGCTGAGAAGGTCCGGGAGCTCGCGCGCCGACGCGGGACGAGCGAATCTGAAGCCGTGCGGCAGGCGGTTGACTTCGCCCTCGCCGCGGAGGAGGTCATGGCGGCCGTGCGGGAGCTGCACGAACGAGGTGGGCTCGACGACGTCTCTGGACGGTTGCCGGACGAGGTCGTCGCGTCGTCCACTAGCAGCTAGCCGCGGGTGGCCCGACCGGAGGTCCCCGACACGAGCGCGCTGCTCGAGGCGGTGCGCCGACCGGACCGGTGGCCCGGGCTCCAGCGATCCCTGCAGTCCGGTCGTGTCTGGTTGTCATCGGTCGTCCTGGCCGAGTTGTACGCCGGGACGCGATCGCCCGAGGAGGGGCTACTCCTGGATCGGATCGTGGCTGCCATGCAGCGCGTGGAGCGGGTGCTCACACCCTCGAACGGGGATTGGGCCCGTGCAGGCCGCCTGATCGCGCGGCGCACCCGCCTGCAAGGTCGCCTGCGGCCGCGCGACCACCTGGCCGACGTGCTGATCCTGGTTTCCGCTGCCCGGTTGAACGGTGTGGTGGTCACCGCGAACCTGAGGCATTTCGAGGCATGGGCACGCCTTGCCACCGCGGCCGGATTGGACGTGGCCGTGCGCTCGTCCGCGGAGGGCGAATAATCCGAGACCTCCCCGTACAATGGCACGTCCAGATGGCGGCCCTGCCGCCGCTGGTCGTCTACATCCTCCTCGGCCGCTACTTCCTCCGCGGCCTCCTCGAGGGCCCCCTCGAGGGCTGAATACTGGTCACTAGCTTCTGGTCCCGGCCGGCCGGCTTCGCCCGCCCTGTTGCATCGCCCAGAGCGAGCCGGCCTGGACGGCGAGGGCGACGGCGATGGCGGCTGAGAAGGCGACGGCGATGCCGCCCCGTTCCAGCAGGGCGGCAAGTGTGAAGAAGCAACCGGCGAAGGCGAACAGCCCGAACAGCAGGCCGCGTAGCACGCCCGCGGCCGGGATTGGTCCCTGCAGATGGTGCGCAAAGACCGCCAGGATCGCGGCGTACAGGGGGTAGGGCGCGAGCAGCCCGGTCAAGCGCGGGCCGAGGGCGGGCGCGAGGCCGGTGAGTAGCAGCACGAAGGCGGTCGCCAGCCCCATCCTGGCCGGGATGTCCCAGCGCGGGAGGCTCGCGGCAGGGGCTTCGCCGCTTGCCGGCATGAGCCGGAGCGCCACGGCTAAGACCGCGAGCACGGCCAGGGTGAGCGGCATCAATGGCAGGTCCAGGTGCTGGAGGGCGGCGGTCGATGCCGCGAACAGCAGGCTGCTCCCAAAGAGCGCCGGCGGCCAGTGCCAGCGCCGGGCGAGTCGCCCGTAGGCCACGCAGAAGGCGGCCTGCGAGATGCCGCCGGCCAGGGTCCCGGCGGCGGCCGCCGCGGCGAAGGCGGCGCCGTGATCGAGCGTGAGGAAGAGGACGATCGGTCCCGAGGTGAAGGGCAGCCCCACGAGCCAGCCGCTCACCCCCGGCCCCCAGCGCCGACCGGCAAGGCTGGCCACCCCGATGAGCGCCGGGGTCAGGAAGAGCTTGAGGACCAGGCTAGACATCGGTCGGTGCTCGCGTGCGCGCTCGTTCGGTCGCGTTCGACGCGACGGTCAATGCTACCGGGTCGGAGCCGGCGATGGGGGAGCCCGCTGCCCATTCGAGCACCGGCACCGGCAGCGGATGACCTGCAATGGCTCCCATCCTCGCGCACCCTCGGCCGCCTCGTGGGTAGCAGTACCTCGGAGCGCCCGTCCATCGTGGCGGCGAAAAAGCGAGCCGTCGCTGCCGCCGATCACCCGCGGGAGGCGCGCGCCACCGCAAGAATATGCGCCTGCCCATGGACTACGCGCGGCTGAATGAGTGGGACGACGGGTTTGTGGTCGACGCGGGCCAAACCTACGAGGTCGTCGAGGGCGGAACCGAGCCGGTCCACCTGGACGGTGGCGTCCTCGCGGCGGGGCTGCCGCTGCGCCTGGAGCCCGGCGCCCTCCGCTCGATCCGCGTCTGCCCGATCGACTGAGCGGGCACACCCCGACGGAGATTGTCACCGGCGAACGAGGTATCGGCGGATCTCGTCGGCAAACTTCAGCTCGGCGTCGTCCTCCGGGGCGTAGCCGATCACCTTGCGGGCGTTGACGATGCTCCAGAAGGCGCGGGCGTTGCCGGAGATGCCGTAGAAGATCTGGAATGGGACTCCATGCTCGTCCTCGATGTCGGGCGTCTCGAGCGACTTGACGAAGAGCTGGGTCAGGTCGCGCGGGCTGAGGTAGGCGCCGAGGTCGCGCCTGTAGCGGACGGCGTCGCCGTCGCTACCGGGGCCGTTCGGGAAGAAGGTCTGGGCCTCGATCTCGCGCGGGGCCCCGATCCGGACCTGGACGTTCTCCAGCTTGCGGCCCTGGGAGCCGCTGGCGTACAGGAAGCCGAGCGCCTCGTAGGTGATCTTGGCCCAGCCATAGTAATTATCGCTCCTGGGCGGGGTTTTGTCCGGGTCGACGACGTCCATCTTGTCGGCGTGGATCAGCTCCTCGTACCAGTCCGCGGCGTGATTCGAGCTGGCCACGACGACGCGGCGGACGCCCTCCTCTAGCGAGAGCCGGTAGACCCGCTCGGCCATGTCGACGTTGCGCCGCTCGTCCTCGTAGCCGCGGGCCTGCCAGGACTCCATGTCCTTGTCGGCCGGGCGGTGATAGCCCAGGTGGACGACCGCGTCGCAGCCTCGGAACAGTGGGACCAGCGCGTCCGAGTCGGCGGTCAGCAGATCGACGACCTGGACGCCCTCGACCGACGCGCCACTCGAGTCGGCGTCGCGGACGTCGACCAGGCGGAGATCGTAACGCTCGCGGAAGGTCGGCAGCAGCAGCGACGCGATGTAGCCGGTGGCGCCGGTCAGTAGGACCCGTCGGACGGTGTTGGTCATGATGCTCCTCACTCCGTGTCGCGGTAGCGCTCTTGGTGGACGATCTCGGCCAGCGGCTTGCGCGGCTGCTCGCGCTTCGGCCGGGCCCGCCGGGCCTCGTCGTCCGGGTAGCCGAGCGAGAGTACCGTGCGGACCAGACGGCTCGCCGGGATCCCGAGCAGCGTCTTGGCGGCCTGCCTGCCATCACCAGCGAACCAGCCGATGCACGAGCCGACCCCGTGGACGGCGGCGGCCAGCATGATCCGCTCGCTCAGCCGCCCCTCGTCATAGGTCTCGTGGCCGACCCGCTCGGGCTCGCCGGCCATCACCAGGACGATCCCGAGCGGCGCGCCGGCCAGATGCTTGGCGTAGCCCTCGACCGCCGCGAGTGATCGGAGCGTCTCGCGGTCGAGAATCACCACCAGCTCCCACGGCTGGCTGTTGTTCGCGCTGCCCGACCAGCGCGCCACCTCGAGCAGGTCGTCGACGATTTCCCGCGGCACTGGGTCCGGGCGGAAATCGCGCACAGACCGCAGCCCGCGCAGAAAGGCGATCCGATCTCGGACCGTGTCACTCTCGGTCATGACCTGCTCACTCCTTTGTAGTCCAGTGTAGTCCAGCGAGACGTCCACCTCACCGTCGACGTCTCCCAGGTCCATCTCCCGACGATTAACTTGACCTGCGAAGAATGTCTGGGCGACCCTACTGTACCAGCAGTGACCCTGGTCCCGATCGAGCGAGGAGGTGGCCGCCGTGCGTGTGACCGGTCTGGAGACGTTCCTGGTCCATCCGGGGGGCGGGAAGGGCAAGAACTGGCTGTTCGTCAAGGTCCTGACCGACGCCGGGGTTCACGGCTGGGGCGAGGCTTACACCCAGCTTGACCGTGACCGCGCGATCGAGATCTTCGCCCAGGAGATGGGGCGCTACCTGGTCGGCCGCGACCCGTTCGCCATCAAGCACTTCACCCACACCATGTACCACGACTTCGTCGGCAAGCGCGGCTCGGTCGACTTCTTCTCCGCCCTCAGCGCGATCGAGCAGGCCCTCTGGGACGTCGTCGGCAAGGCCCTCGGCACGCCGGTCTACAACCTCCTGGGCGGACCCTGCCGCGACCGGATCCGGGTCTACGCCAACGGCTGGTCGGGCGGCGCGAAGACGCCCGCCGAGCTCGTCGAGCGGGCCCGCGAGGTCCTCGCGATGGGCTTCGACGCCCTCAAGTGGGACCCCTTCCCGGACCCCTGGCGGGCTTACATCGGCCCCGACGAGGAGCGGGCCGCCGTCGAGAGCGTGCGGGCGATGCGCGAGGCACTCGGCCCGGACGTCGAGCTGCTGGTCGAGGTCCACCGTCGGCTGGCGCCGATGTACGCCGTCCGGATCGCCCGTCAGATCGAGCAGTACCGACCGTTCTGGTACGAGGAGCCGGTCTCGGCCCAGAACCTCGACGCCCTGGCCGAGGTCCGCCGCCAGATCGCGATTCCAGTCGTGACCGGCGAGGAGCTGTACACCAAGTCGGATTTCCGCCAGGTCTTCGAGAAGCGCGCCGTCGACATCATTAATCCGGACGTCTGCAACGTCGGTGGCATCCTCGAGCTCAAGGAGATCGCGGCGATGGCCGAGCCGTCCTACGTCGCCGTCTCGCCCCACAATTACAACAGCACGACGATCGGCCTGGCCGCGACGGTCCAGGCCTCGGCGGTGATGCCGAACTTTTTGATCACCGAGTACTTCGTCAACTTCGAAGCCGTCGGCAAGGAGATCGCGCGTCCGCCGCTCCTGCCCGAGCGCGGCTCCATCCCGCTCCCGACCACCCCTGGCCTCGGCATCGAGCTCGACGAGGAGGCCCTCCGTGCCCGCGCCTACCTCCCCTTCCCCGCCCGCACGCTCCGCCGGGTCTCGGACGAACCGTAAGGCGCGGTGCGGCGACCGACTACGGCGGACGGGGGCGATCGGCGTTGTCGTCGAAATAGCCATGTCGGGGGGCGGTGTCGACCACATTCGCGCGGCCTTGCAGGATCACGGCTTGAGCGATGTGGCGGCGCAAGCCGCTGTGCGTGCTGGTGCCGCGCTCCGAGCGCGGACCGAGGAACATGGCGCTGAGTTCGCCGCGTTCCTCGACGCCGATTCCGGCCGCCGTGTGGGTCGCGTGCTCGGTGGCACCGCATCGGAGGTAGATGTCGGCCCGCGGCTGCGGGCGATGCGGACCGGGCGTGAGTACGTGGCGATGCACACCCATCCGAATCCCGCATCGTTCACGGACGCGGACGCGGCTCTCTTCCTGATGTTCCCGCGCATCCGCGTCGCGGCTGTCGTCGGGCCGGCTGGCACCTGGTATATCTTGAGCATCGCCTCGGGCCAGACTCGGCCCAACCCCGTAACGGTGGCGCAGGCCTTGCACGCGGAACTTGCCGCCCTGAAGCCATCCTACCTCGCCCGCGTGCAGGTCGGGGCGATGACCGGCCGCGAGGCGCTCGGAGAGCTCACACATCGAGCGTGGATACAAGTCGCCGACCGGTTCGAATTGCGGTATGATCGACTCGGGTTGTAGCGAGGCTAGGACGATGCAAAGGCAAGAGCGCCGTCTGCCGACGATCGAGGAGATCCTCGAGAAGGCCGAACGCGGCGTCATCGATGATTCGATGGCTACCGTACTCCTCTCCGAGTTGGAACAATCGGAGACTCGCGGCGAGCCGGGGCCCGATGCGCCCGCCGATGCGCGACGCCAGGCGTCGGCCTGACGCTGGCTATCACCGTCAGCTCGGCTATCGGCGTGCGCCACGGAGCATCGTAGCGGGCGCCACCATCGAAGTTACCTCCGGACCGACCTCGGCATCGAGCTCGACGAGGACGCCCTCCGTGCCCGCGCCTACCGACGCTTCCCCGATCGCGCGCTCCGCCAGCACACTGAGGAGTCGTAGTGACGTCGCTCCCGCGTCCTACGAGCTCCTCTGGCCGATCCGTACCCGCTCGCCGAGCGTGAGACTTTCGAGCGCTTGAAGTACGGCCGGGACTAGCGGCCGGAGCGACTCGATGCGGTTGGTCGGCGCCACCAGAGTAATCACCCCGAGACCTGGTGGCAAGCGCTCCTGACGCTCCAGCAGCTGGTCGATGGTCAGGAATACCTCGTACTCCTGTGCCGCGAGACGGAGCAGATCAGACTCGGCCAGATGATGGTGGCTCTTGCTCAATCTCGCTGACGCCGCTATGGCCGACTGTCAGTTCAGTCCCAGGATCGTTACGGTCGCTGGATCCATGAGTCAGGGGGTCAGCTGGGCCAGTAGCAACGGTGAGCCGATGCCGC
>JACCZL010000167.1 GCA_013695975.1 Chloroflexota bacterium | reverse complement strand
GCGGCAGCCTGAGCGGAGTGGACGCCGTGGCCCGGGCGACAGCGTTGAAGCCCCCCCCTCGCTCGGTGCGATTCGGGCTGCCTTCGACGCACGCCGAAGTCGTCGGCCTGACCGCGCTGGTGGTCGTGGCGGCGTTGGCGCGGCTGCCGTATCTCTGGTCGATCCCGCTGTTCACCGACGAGACGGCCGACTCGCTGCGGAGCTTCGCGATCTACGAAGGGCGGCAGCTCCCGCTGACGAATGTCGCCCATTACGTCGGCGCCTTCCACAACTACCTCGAGGCAGCCGGGTTCTGGGTCTTCGGCCCGAGCATCTACACCCCCAGGCTGCTGGTCTGGCTGCTCGGCGCGCTGACGGTCGCCGCGACCTACCTCCTGGCACGCGAGATGCTCGGCCGCCCGGCCGCCTGGCTGGCGGCCGGCTTGCTGGCGACCTCGGGCGTCCACGTCGGCGGGAACAGCCACGTCGCCTGGTCGCAGTGCGCCGCCCCGCTCTGGCTGGCCCTGACCTGTGCCCTCCTCCACCGCGCCGTCCACACCGGCAGCGGCCGGAGCCTGCTCGGCGCCGGCTTCGCCGGCGGCCTGGCCCTCCAGAGTCACCCGACGGTCTTTGCCTTCCTACTCGGCGCCGGGGTCTACCTCTTCTGGTGTGGGCGGGCGTTGATGCGGACGCGTTGGCCCTACCTGGCGGCCGGCCTGTTCCTGCTGGCCTACAGCAACATGGTCTGGTTCAACCTGACGACTGGCTTCGAGTCGATCCGGTCGGCCCGATCGCGCGACGCGGCCTACGGTGAAGACCGCGACCGCGATGTCGGGAGCTACCTGGTCAGCCAGGGGCGCATCCTGACGACCCTGCCGCGGCTACCGGCCGGCGCCGTCGACGCCCGCCCGGATGGCGAGGGGTCTGACGCGGCTCGCCCCTACCTGACCGACCCGCTGGTGCTGGCCTACGCCGGGCTGACCCTGTTCGGGGTGGTGCTCCTTGCCCGGGGCGGCAATCCGCTGCCGGGCCTGGTGATCGTGTCGGCCCTGCTCCTGTTCCCGCTCTTCGGCGCTCGGCACGACATCCTTCCCCGTCAGGGGCGCTACCTGGCCCCTCTGCTGCCGCTCCTGTTCACGGCCCTGGCGGCCGGCGCCTGGTCGTTCAGCCGCGGGGTCGGATCCTGGCTGGCTCGGCGAGGCGTCTCGCCGACGGCGCTGGGCGGGCTCGGGCTGGTCGCGGCCGGGCTGCTGGTCCTACTGCCACTGGTCCCCCTCCAGCGTTACTATGCTCAGAGTGTCGCGGACGGCCAGACCAACGATCGCTTCTTCGCGCTGCTGGCCGAGATCGAGGCGAACCGCCCGAACGGGGAATTCGTCGTGCTGGATTTCCAGCTTGCCCAGGAGAGTCTCGGCGGCGGTGGGACGCCACTGCGCACGCTCCATTACATGCTGACGCTGCGCGGGATCCCCCACACCGACCTGACCCTCGAGCCTGAGCGCGTCGCCCGCCGCTACGGCAACGGTGGCGTCGTCGTCGTGCTCGCCGAGAAGACCTATCGGTCGGTCGGGGCCCAGCTCGCGCTGGAGCCGCCGCCGGGCCGGGGCAGCCTCGCGCCGCCGTCGCCCTACGGAGTCTATCGGCTGGGACCGGCCCGGGTGGGGGGCACCGGTGGGTAGGAGGGACCTGCTGTTGGGCGGTGGGATCGTTCTGCTGGGGCTGGTCTTGCGGCTGGCGTTCGCGTTTCGGGCGCCGCCGTTGCTGGAGTGGCGAGACAGCGCCAGCTACACCCTGCCGGCGCTGGCGCTGCTTGACGGGGCCGGCTTCGACCCGGAGCTGAAGCGGCCGCCGCTCTATCCGCTCTTCCTGACGTTCGCGTTCTGGGTCTTCGGCGAAGATTTTCGAGGGCCGCTGCTCCTGCAGCATCTGCTCGGCGCGCTCGGGGCTGGGCTGGCGTATCTCCTGGGCGTGCGCCTGTGGGGGCGGGCGGCCGGCGTCGTGGCCGGCCTGCTGACCGCCCTCAACGGCGGGCTGGTCTTTCTCGAGCACTCGATCATGGCCGAGTCGCTGTTTACATTCCTGCTGCTCGCGACAGTCCTCGCCGCGCACGCCGCGACCCGCGCGGATGCGAAGCGCTGGGCGCTGACCAGCGGGATCCTGCTCGGCATGGCCGCCCTGACGCGGCCCGGCGCTGTCGTCGTGGCCGCGCCGCTCGCCCTGGCCCTGGCCTGGCTGGCGCCGGGGACCCGCCGTCGTCGACTCGCGATCGGCGGTCTGGCGCTCGCCGGCTGCCTGGCGCTGGTTCTGCCCTGGACGATTCGCAACGGCGTCGTTCACGGGACGTTCGCCGTCGCCGGCGGCCTGGGTGAGGCCTTGCTGTACCGGACCAGGCATGCCGATCGCGGCTTTGCCTACCGCGAGCCAGACGTTCGAGGATCTGAGGATGCTGACGCTCGCGTGGCGGCGGCGCGCCGCTGGCTCTACCGCCAGCTCCCGCGCACCGACCAGATCGACGTGCTTTACCTGAGCGTGCAAGGCGACTTCGGCCTGAGCCAGGCCGAGGCGGACCGCCTGCTCCGCCAGGTCGCGATCGAGGGGATCCGCCAGGACCCCGGCCGCTACCTGCGGACCACCGCTGAGATGGGCGTCCGACTCTTCCTGGGCTGGGACCGACCGATGGGGAGCATGTGGGAGGCGATCGGCAAGCCGAAGATCCAGGAGCAGTGGGGCGAGCGTGGGGCCCACTTGCTCGGGCCTCCTAGCCCGGCCCAGCAGCGCGAGCTCGGCGCGGCCGAATCCCTCCTGAACGTCTACGACCACTACCGCGTCGGCGGCCTCCTCGCGGGCCTCTTCCTCGTCGGCCTGCTCGTCTCGCTGGGCCTACCCCGCTTTCGCCCGGCCCTGCCGAGTGCCCTGGCCGTCGTGATCCTGCTCGGCCTCAATGTGGCCGTCTCCGGGGCGATCTCCCGCCACCGGATCAGCGTCGAGCCACTGATCCTGGTCGTGGCCCTCGGCGGCGTGGTCGCGCTGTGGGAGCTGGGCCGTGCCCTCTGGCGACGAGTCAGGAGCCAGGAGCCAGGACGATATCGGCGAGCTCTGGCGTTAACCCCCCTTCCGCGGAATCCGCACAATCCGCGGCATTGACCAGCCGAGGGCTTCGCATATCTTTTCTGGCTCCCGGCTCCTCGTTCATCGCTCTGGCGCGTACAGCCAGAAGATGCCGACGCGGCCGGCCGGGACGTACTGGTCCTTGATCGCCTGGCGGACTGCCTCGGGCCAGAAGGGCTGGCCCTTGGCGAAGCGGGGCTGGCGGACGTCGCCCTGGAGGACGATCAGGTCGAACTCGTCCCGCTTGATGCGTTGGACCAGGTCGGCCGGGTCCCAACGGCCTGCTGACGTGAGCTGGCTGAGCTGGAACGGGTCGGAGAGGAGGACCGGCTTGCCCGCCAGGACCACGAACAACGCCTCCTCGGCCAGCACCGATCGGGCCTCGGCGATCTCCTGGATGGGTGCGCGGCGCTCCGGGTCGACGCCGCCGCGCTCGCGCCAGTACTGCCCGATCTGCAGGCCCCAGATCAGCGTCGCGGCCGCCAGCGGGACCGCCGCGAGTCGCCCGAGCCGCGACGTGCTGTCGAGCCTGCGCCAGAGCTGGTCGACCGCCACGGCCGCCAGGGCGCAGGCGAGGGCCGCCGACTCGATCAGGTAGTTGACGTTGCTCCCGCGGCCACGCAGGGTGAACAGGGCGACGCCGAGCGCGACGAGCCAGTAGCACCCGAGCAGCCCGAGGCGCCGACGCCTGAGCAGCTCGGACACCAGGGCGCCTATGGCCAGCCCGATCGGCAGCCAGGCTTGATTCGGCAGCGGCAGGAAACCGCGGAGCGTCACCTCGAGGCCGTTGGTCGGGTTGAGTTGGGCCAGCACGACGTTGAGCTCGTGGCGGCCGTCCGTGAGCAGGTGGAGCAGGAGGAAGCTCCCGAGTACGAGCCCCAGCCAGGTTCCGGCGAAGCGGCCGGCGCCGGCCCGCCGCCCGTCCCACCACAGCCAGATGACCGCCGCCACCGGCAACGCGACCATCGTCTGCTTGGTGAGGAAGGCCAGCGCCGCGACGGCCGCCGCGGGTGCGACACGCTCGGGTCGGCGCAGCAGCAGCAGCGCAGCCAGGAGGCTGAGCGCGAGCGCCGGCAGGTCTGGTCGGATCGTGTAGCCCCATTTGTCCAGGAGTGGCAGTGGTAGGAGCAGGCCGGCCCCAGCCAGGGCCGCGAGCCGCGCCGCGCCGGCCGCGCGCGCGAGGGCGAAGATGGAGCCGGCCGCCGCCAGGCTGGCCAACAAGGTGATCCCGCGCGTCGCCACGAGGGTCGCCGGCACCGACAGGTCCAGGGCACGGCTCAGCAACCCAGCGGCCAGGTAGAGGACCGGCGGGTACGGCGTGATCAGGTAGGGGAACTGGCGGAAGTCGAGATAGAGCGACTCGCCGTCCCGGACGCGGAGGACCGCTGCGAGCTGCGCGCCCTCGGGAAAGGTGATCGGCCAGCTCAGGCCCAGCGCCCGCAACGCCGCGACACAGAAGCCGGCGCTCAGCGCCAACCCCATGCCGACCAGCGGTGCCACGAGCGCCACGCGCCAACCCCACTCGGCGGTGGGGGCGCGGAGCCGCGCCGCATACCCTCGTCCGTGGGCGTACACGTCCTGGACCACCGTCTGGCGCACCGCCCGAACGATACACGATCGGCTCGTTCGTGGGTGGCTTGACGGATTCTTGGATCGCCTCGGATAATCGGAGAGCGATGCGTCGACCTGAACGATCCTCGTTCCGTTGCCCGGCGTGCGTCCTGGCCCTCGGTCTGGTCGTGGCGGTCGCCATCGGCTGCGCCGGCCCGCCGTCGGTGACGCCGACCTCCGCGCCGAGCACGTCGGCGTCGGCCGGGAAGACGGCTGAGGCCAGGAAGGCGGCCGAAACCAAGCGGCCGGCCGAGCCGACCGAGGGGCGCGTGGCGACACGCCTGCCGGGGGCCCAACAGCCGGTGCGGGCGACCGCCGAGACGATCATCGAGGGGCTGAAGCTGCCGGCCGCGATGACCTTCGCCCCCGACGGCCGACTGTTCTTCGTCGAGGTCAACGCCGGGCGGATCAGGGTGGCGCAGGGGCAGCGGCTCCAGGACGAGCCGTTCGCCACGCTACCGGTCCAGCAGGCCGCGGAGAGCGGGCTGCTCGGTCTCGCGCTGGACCCCGACTTCGCCCAGAATCGCTGGGTCTACGCCTATTACTCCGAAGCGGACTCCGAGTCTCCCAAGCGGGGTGTGCGGAATCGGGTCGTCCGCTTCACCGATCGCGACGGCATCGGCGCCGAGCTGACCCCGATCCTCGGCGATCTGCCAGTCAACCCCAAGGGGGGTGTCCTGGCCCACCAGGGGGGCGCGCTGGGCTTCGGGCCGGACGGCAAGCTGTACCTCTCGATCGGCGACACCGGCAAATCGAAGGGCCGGGTGGCCCAGGACCCGTCGAGCCTGTCCGGCAAGATCCTCCGAGTCAATCGAGACGGCTCAACGCCCGGCGACAACCCGTTCCCGAATTCGCCGATCTTTGCGCTCGGCTTCCGCAACCCCTGGGGCCTCACCTTTCATCCCAGGACCGGCGCGCCTTTCGCCACCGAGAACGGCAACGTTTCCCACGACGAGATCAACCTGGTACGGCCGGGCGGCAACTATGGTTGGCCACTGGTCGAGGGCGTGAAGCACGACGCAAAGTTCGTCGACCCGGTCTGGGACTCCGGCGAGGGCCGCCGCTCGCGGCACGGGATGGTCGGCTTGACCTTCTACAGCGGGACGATGTTCCCGGAGCTGCAGGACGAGCTGCTGTTCTGCACCTTCAACGACGGCATCCTCCATCGAGCTCAGCTCGCGCTGCCGGAGTACGACCAGGTCCAGGCGATGAGCGACCTGGCCAACGACTGTCGTCTCGGCGTCACCGTCGGCCCCGACGGGGCGAT
>JACCZL010000166.1 GCA_013695975.1 Chloroflexota bacterium | reverse complement strand
TTACATTCCTCCATCTCTGGGAGCTGCACTGGCCACGGCGGGCGAAAGGCCAATTCGCCCACTCCCGCTACGGCAAGCAGCTTTACCAGCGTTCGGTAGCCTACCTCGACAGCCAGCTTGGACGGATTCTCGGCGCCGTAGACCCCGAGAAGACGATCGTGGTGATGACCGGCGACCACGGCGAAGGGATCGCCGGTGCGATCGACGACCCGCGCCCGTGGGTCCAACTTGCGATCCGCGCGGCCTATCGAATGACGCGCGGCCTACCGCCAAGGATCAAAAAGCAGATCCTCTCGCTGGGCAAGAAGGCCGTCCTCGTCGAGCGGGATCAGCAGGAGGTCGCCGGCCACGCCGCGCTCTGCGTTTACGACTACCTGGTCCGCGTGCCGCTGGTCTTCTCGGCCCCGGGCCTGGTCCCCGCGGGTCGTCAGGTCGACACCCAGGTTCGCCACGTCGACATTGCGCCCACGATCCTCGACCTGGTCGGGATCGATCCGAGCGCGTTCGGACTCCAACCGTCGCTCCTGCCGACGATGCGCGGCGTCGACTGCCAGGACCGCCCGGCCATCACCGAGGCCCTCCAGACTATGCTCCACGACCGACTCAATCGCCTGGTCGGCCTACGGACCGGCCGCTTCAAGTACATCGCGGCCCCCGACAACCCGAATGTCCCCCAGGAGTTGTACGACCTCGAAGCCGACCCGCTCGAGCGCCGCAACCTGGCCGCCGAACAGCCCGGCCTGCTCGAAGAGCTGCGGCTACAGCTCGACCAGCTCCAGAACGGCGAGGGCGGCCGCGCCAGTCTGACCGACCAGCGGATGTCGGCCGAAGAAGAGGAGTTGGTCCGCGCCCGCCTCGAGAGCCTCGGCTATCTGGAGTAGGAGCGGAATGACCCCGCCCTCGAGGAGGGTCCCGCCCTACGAGCTCGGGCCGATGGCGTAGATCCTGATGGTCGGACCCGGCCGCTCGTAGTAACCGAGGTTCCAGAACGGCGTGTAGAGGTCTTCGAGATCGAACGGGAGCGGCGTGCCACGCTCGCCTGGGCCGAAGTGGGCGACGAGCCGCCCCTCGCGCTCCAAGCAGGCGTAGAATTCGGCCTGGCGCCGGCCCGCTTCGCCGGCGAAGCGGGCGGACTGGAAGCTCGAGGTGATGAAGTAGCGATAGCGACCGCGCAGCGCGGCGCAGGGATCGGCCGCCCGCACGTCATTCACGTCGAAGAGGTCGGTGTCGAGCTGCCAGGCTGGCCCGTCGTAGGCGCGGGGGCGACGGTCGCGGATCGTGTAGTCCTCGAGCGCCACCTTCGCGTCCGGCGGGATGTTTGCCAGCGCCCACTCGGCGGCGAGAACGCGGGTGTCGCCGCGTGTCACAAGCCGATCGTGAAGCGCGACGTTGAGCGTCGGCTGGACGAGGGCCGCGACGGCGAGGCTGATGCCCAATGCCGGCGCGATCCGAGAACCGAGGATATGTCCTGTCCAGTCGGCGGCTAGCACCACTCCAGCGGCCGCGAGCAAGCACAGGAACGGGGCGACCGGCAAGGCGAAGCGGACGAAGAACAGCTCGGTCTGCAGCATGAAGAGCAGGTAGGCGATCGGGAAGGCCGCCAGCACAGCGGCCCGGCGGGGCCGACGTCGGGCGAGCAGGATCAGGCCGACGAGGGCGAGCGCGAACATCGCCCAGCCAAGGCCTTGCCAGAGCGTCTGAAGGTAGAGCAGCGCGGAAGGACTCGCGACCTGCCCTTCCCAGCCGTCGCCCCCGAGGCGCATCTGGGTTCGGAAGTCGGCCCAGAACTTGTCGGGGGTGAGCAGGGTGTAGGGGGTGCCGAACAGATAGCCGAGCGCGGCGGCGGCGAGCGCAGCGGCGAGGAAAAAGATGCTTCTGGCGCCGAGAATAGCTCTCGCCTTGCGAGCAGCCCTCACCCCCAACCCTCTCCCAGAGGGAGAGGGGGCTTCTGCCCCCTCTCCCTCTGGGAGAGGGTTGACGTAGCCGAGCTTCGCTGGGTGAGGGCTAGATCGCGCCAGCAAGTGGGCGAATACGAGTGGGACGACGAACAGTCCGGCGTTGTACTTGGTCGACGTGGCGAGGCCGCCGAGGAGCCCGGCGAGCAGGTAGGGTCGGAGCGTGGGCTGCCGCAACAGCTCGAGGCTGGCGCCGACGGAGAGGACCAGCAGGAACGTGGCCGGCACGTCGTTGGTGGCGTAGTGCGAGTCGCGGACGTGGATGAAGGCCATGCCGAGAAAGGCAGCGGCCAGGACGCCGGTCCAGGGACCAAAGGTCCGCCAGCCGATCCAGGCGAGGGCGGCGACCGTGGCCCAGCCGAGCAGCGCGCTGTTCAGACGGCCGACGAAGGCGACCCCGGAGGGTGGACGGAGGAGGCTCGTGCTCGACGCGGCTTCAGCGTCATCACTCGGAGCCTGGAACCCGAGTAGCCGATACTGGGCGAGCAGCAGATACGTGAAGAGCGACGGGTTGCGGAAGTACTTCGGGTTGAGGCTATCCTCGCCGAGCATGTCGAGGGCCTTCCAGGTGTAGTGGCCCTCGTCCGGATGGAACTGCCAGGGAAGCTGCCAGGCAACCCCCCAGAGCCGGACTCCGAGAGCCACGACGAGGACGAGCGCCAGAATGACGGGCGGCGAACGAGTCGCCCAGGTCGCGCCCCGATCATCGGTTGCCGCGCACCTGTCGTGCTGAGCAGAGCGCGGGCTCTGGTCCGGATCGGGAGATCCTCCGCTCCGCTCAGCATGCCGCTCCGAGTCAGCCGGCGAAGCGTGTCCTGGCTTCGTCAGTCCCCCCATTCAAGATCCCGGCTCGACGACGACCGTGCGCAGCACCACCCAGTCGATGCCCTCCTCGCCGGCGGTCGGCGGAAGACTTCCCGCGCCGCGCGGGTCGCTCACGCGTACCGCCAGACGGTACTCGCCCGCGGCGGTCCGCGGCGGCACGGTCAGACGATGGACCTCGCCAGGCCGCCCCTCCGGGTCGGGGCCATCGGCGCCGACCGGGCGCTCGTCCTGGACGATCGCGCGATCGCCCGGGCCAAGCAGCAGGACCGTAGACCGCTCATCGCCCGGCGCGGGGGCGTCCCAGCGCAGCAAGACCTCGATCTCGTCTCCCGCGCGGACCCAGCGGCTGCCCGGCGCCGCCAGGAACTCGGCGAGTCTGACCCGTCCACTAAAGTCGGCGTCGACCGGGCCACCGATCGGGAAATGTGGGCCGCGATAGATCCGAGCGTACTCGATGCCGTTGATCCAGACCGAGTGCAAGGGCGCAACCCGCTGCGCCCAATCGGGCGAGTCGGGACTGGCCCCATCCAGGGAATCCGAGTGGAGGTACGGCGCGAGTGCCTCTGCCTCGGCGCCCCGCTGGAGTGTGTTGACGTATGGGACGACGTAGTCGGCCATCCGGACGCGCTCGAGCGGGACGGCGCTGCCCTCCGCCCCAAGGTGGGCCTGGAGCACCCGGTGGTAGGACGATGCCACGGTCGGAACACCGAGTGGGCGCGGCTGGGTGCCCAGGTAGTCGGCGACACGCCCCAGCCCCTCGCCCCAACCCACCAGGACCACGCGCTGCGCCACCGCCCCGCCGCCCAGCAACGGATTGTAGTACGCCAGGTAGTGGGGGAACACAGCGATCAAAACCACGGCTTGCAGCGCGACCACCGCAACCATCAGCGCCGTCGATCCGACGTGCCGCGCGACCCGAGCTACCGTCCACATCCCCAGCCCCGCGAGCAGCCCAAAAATCGGCCAGAGCGGCAGCAGGTAGCGGTCGAACTTCTTCGGAGCCACGCTCATCATCAGCCCAAAGCCGAGACAGTAGATCCCCAACGTCAGCGCGGTCCGGCGGTGCTCGGCGGACAGCCTGCGCCAGCCTCCCACGACGAGCGCGAGCCCCAGGAGTGTGACCGGCGACAGACGGAAGAGGAGCGCGAGCGGGTAGAAGAACGGCCCCGGGTCCTCGCGGGCGATCCCCCAGAAGAAGTTGTCGTGCTCCCCTCCCCCAACGCGCTCGGTGAAGCGGGCCATCTCCAGGAGCGTCCCGACGGGGTTAGCCAGCAGCGCCGGCCAGAGGGCGAGACAGACGGCCGCCCCGATCAGGCCCCAGAGCAGCAGCCCGAGCACTCGCAGGGGCGCTGCGCGCCGCGCCCGATCGGCTTCCCCGGACCTACGCCGGGTTTGCCACCACTCGACGCCTGCCAGGAGCGGCACGAAGCCGAGGACGAAGATCGACGGCGCCTTGGTGAGGAACGCCAGGCCCCCCGCCAGCCCGGAGAGGACCAGGTAGCCAGGGCCACCTCGCCGCTGCCAGAACACGAGCGCGGCGAGCAGGCAGACACTCGTGTAGGTCGTGAGCGCCGAGTCCAGGTGGACCACCCGCGCATGGGCCACCAGAAAGGGCTCGAGTGCGAGCAAGGCTCCGCCGAGCAGGGCCGGACCAGCTCCGAACAACTGCCAGCCGAGGAGCATCACGACGGCCACACCGGCCGACGCCAGAAGGGCGAACGGGACGCGCGCCGCGAGCAGCGTGTCGAGGTAGCCATCGCGCCGGGTCACGTCGGACCGCCCCTCACGAAATGAGAACCGCCGCGCCCGATCCGGCCCCATCCCGGCCAGCGCCGTCCACATCGTCGTTACGCCAGGGTGGCCGATGATGAACGTGTCCTCACCATCGCCCTGGGCGAGCAGGGCGGAGAAGTCGGCCGCGCGCTGGACCCAGCGAGACTCGTCGATCGTCACGTACGCGTCGAGCGCCGCCAGTCGCGGGACCAGCGCCAGCAGAAAGACGAGTAGGCAGTAGGCAGTAGGCAGTAGGCAGTGACGAGGGAACCTGGCCGGTTCGAAGGTCTGCGTGCTGACTCCATCCGGCCGTCGAGCCTCAACAGCTTCTAGCGCGCCAAGTCTGCTGCCCACTGCCTACTGCCTACTGCCTACCGCGGCTCGGCGCGGGCCAGGATGCACCCGCGCGTACTCGATGCCGTTGATCCAGACGGTGTAGATTGGCGGGTTCTCGGCGAAGTACTGCTCCAGCGAGCGTCCCCACCGCTGCATCTGGATCCGCCGACCGTAGGTGACGATGTAGTCGGCGTCACTCGGGACACCATCGCGCAGCGGCTCGCCCTGTCCGGGGATCATCGCGGCCAGGATGTCGAACGAATGCGCGGCAACCCAGGGGTCGGCGGACTCTGGCTGCTTGGCGATCCACCCCGCCGCCTGATCGAGCCCCTCGCCGTTGCCCACCATGACGGCCCGTTGGGCCGTGGCGCCCCCTCCGAACAGCGGGTTGTAATAGGCCAACGGATATGGATACGTCGACGCCAGCGGCCAGGCGGCGACGAGCAGCAAGCCTCCGCTCACGGCAACCCGCGCCAGTCTGCCGGACAGGCCGCTCAGCACCAGGGACCAGCCCAGGGCTGCGAGCGCGACGAGCGCCGGAAAGATCGGCAGCAGATAACGATCAAACTTCTTCGGACCGAGCGTCATCATCAGGGCGAACCCGAGGACGAAGAGCAGCAGCCAACCGGCCAGGCCTCGCGACTGCACGGCCAGCCGTCGGTGGAGCATCACCAGCGCCACCAGGCCGAGGGTGACGAACGGGCTGAGCCTGAAGAGGGTGGCGACCGGATAGTAGAGCGGCCCCGGGTCGGCGCCCACGACGCCGAGGAAAAAGCTGCCGACCTCGTCCGGCTGCCCGCCGGTCTCACGCGTAAAGGCGACGATGCGCCCAAGCACCTCGGTTGGCCCCAGCGTCCAGAGCGCCGGCCAGAAGGCGACGACCGTCCCGACGGCTACTCCACCCCAGATGAGCAGGTCGAGAAGAGCCCTCACCCAGCTTCGCTGGGCGAGGGCTGGTAGCAGCGCCACCAGCGGCACGAAGAGGAGCAAAAAGAGCGCCGGTGACTTCGAGAGCAGGGCCAGGCCCGCCGTGACGCCGGAGATGAACAGGAAGCCGCGACCACGACCCGTGCGCCAACGGACGAGCGCGGCCAGCATCGACACGGTGGTGAACGTGGCGAGCGGTCCGTCCACATGGACAAGCTGCGCATTGGCCACCAGGAACGGCTCCAGCGCGAGGGCGGCGCCAGCCAGCAACGCGACCGTCGGGCCAAACAGCCGCCAGAGTAGCAGCGCCGCGACCGCCGTCCCGAGGGCGGCGAGCAGGGCGAAGCCGGTGCGCGCCCGAGTCAGCCCCTCGAGGTAGCCGGGCACTTGCCCGACGAAGCGCATCCCGTGGACTCTATCGGCGAAGCGAAGGGCGCCGCTCGGACCTTGACTCAAGGTCGCCACCCACATCGTCGTCACGCCCGGGTGACCGTTCTGATAGGTCCGCCCGAGCTGACCGTTGAGGAGGCCGTAGGTGAAGCCGCCGCTTCGCCGCATCCAGCTATCCTCGTCGGACGTCGGAAAGAGGTCGCGCGCCAGCAGCCGCGGGCCGAGGGCGAGGATGAAGATGAGTAGGCAGTAGGTCTGGAACCTGGTGGGACGCAAGGGATATCGGCCGGACGGCTGATCGACGCTCTCCGGCACCGCGTCCAACGTGGCGACCCTACTGCCCACTGCCTACTGCCTACTGCCGGCTGCCGCGAGATGGGGCCCGCGGTAGACGCGGGCGTACTCGATTCCGCCAATCCAGACGCTCAGCTCGGGCTCGCGCTGGCCGACGTACTCCGCCAAAACCCGCGGACTCTGGCCGATCTGCATCTGGAAACGGTAGAGGACGACGTAGTCCGCGTCGCTCGGGACGCGGTCCCGCAGCGGCTCGCCGGACCCGACGAACAGGGGCTGGAGGATGTCGAATGAGTGCGAGGCCACCCAGAGATTCTCGGAGCTCGGCCGATTGTTGAGCCAGCGCGCCACCTGGTCGAGGCCCTCGCCATTGCCGACCATCACCGTCCGCTGCGCCGCCGCCCCACCGCCCATGAGCGGATTGTAGTAGGCCAGGAAGTACGGAGAGCTGCTGACCAGCGGCCAGACCAGCAGCGCGACGGCCACGCCGAGCCCCACTGCCCTGGGAGGTACGCGGTACAGTCTGTGGTCGGCGGTCCTGAGGGGCAAGACCCACAGCGCGTGCGAGAGCCCGACAGCGGCCAGCACGCCCAGGGCTGGAACGGCTGGCAGCAGATAGCGGTCGAACTTCTTGGCTCCGAGCGTCATCATCAGGAGGAAGCCGCCCACGTATGCTCCCAGCACCAGCGCTCCTGAACGCAGATCCGGCCGAAGCGACCTGCGAAAGGCCACGAGCAGCAACATCCCGAGCATGGTGAGCGGAGCGAGCCGAAATGCCAGCGCCACCGGATAGAAGAGCGGACCAGGGTCCGTGCGCGGCTCGCCCCAGAAGAACGTCCCCGCCTCGTGCGGCTGGCCGCCCGTCTCGCGGGTGAACTGGGCCATCCGACCGAGGACCTCGGCAGGACCCAACACCCAGATGGCCGGCCAGAGAGCCACGATCGTGCTTGCGAACACCAGTAGCCAGATGGCGAGGTCGATACTGAGCCCCCCGAGGACACGGCTCGGTAGGGGCGCACGGCGGGCGCACACCGCATCCACGACCCCGACCATTGGCACGAACACGAGCAGAAAGAGGGCCGGCACCTTGCTCAAGAGGGCCAGGCCGGCCAGGACCCCGGACAGGATCAGCCAGCGGCGCCCGCCGCGAGCTTGCCACCGAACGAGCACCGACAGGACTGACGCGACCATACAGCCACTGAGCAGGGCGTCCATGTGTACGAGCTGCGAGATGCTCAGGTAAAACGGATCGAGGCCGACGATCAGCCCTGACAGGAGGCCGGGTCCTGGCCCGAACAGCCGCCAGGTCAGGGCGGCGATCAGGGCGACCAGCGCGGCCGTGGTGGCCGCGAACCCGAGCCGCGCCGCCACGAGCGCGTCCCAGAACCCCGCCACCCGCCCGACGAGACGCTGGTTGTGGACGCGGTCGGCGTACTGGACGATCCGCTCGGGGCCGAGCGTCAGGGTCGCCACCCACATCGTCGTTACACCTGGATGACCGTTCTGGTAGGTCCGCCCGAGCTGACCGTTGAGGAGGCCGTAGGTGAAGCCGCCGGCGCGCCGCATCCAGTTGTCCTCGTCGGCGGTGATCGTGACGTCGCGAGCGATCAGGCGGGCGCCCAGGGCCAGGGCGAAAACCAGCGCGATCAGGAAGGTGGGCGAGCGCCTTCGCCGTTTGCCTCTGGTCACTGAGCCTCGACGGTCTCGACGAGGACATGGCCCGGCGGACGCCGCGCCGGTTCAACCAGGCTCGGTGGCCAGGTCGTGACCGCCAGCCGCGCCCCGTCCGGCCGCCGCAGGCCCACGACCACGTCGTATTGGCCTGGCCGCTCCGGCACGTCCAGCCAATGCGAAACCCCTCCAACCTCACCCCCGCGCCGCATGCCCCGCCCCTCCGTGCTCCCGATCGGGCCCTCCGCCCGTCCGACCGTCTCGCCACGCCCGTCGACCAGCTCGAGCACCGCGGCCAGCCCCTCCTCGGCCGAACCCAATGCCGTCCACCACAAGCGCACCTCGAGCCGATCCCCACCGCGGATCTCGTCCCGCTCCGCGTCCCCGCTGGCGTGCGCGAGCAGCACCGCCCGCTCCAGCCGCGCAGCACCGCCGAACTCGGTCCCGCCCGCGTTGCGCTCCGGCTTCGACGTCGTCCGAAACACTCGTGCGTACCGAATCCCGTTGATTGTCACATCTAGCGCGCTCGCTCGGCCCCGCGTCAGTGGGCGCACGGCGTCGACGTACTCCCGCTGGACCCGATTCACGTAATGTACGACGTAGTCCGCGTAGGCCGCGGCCGGGTCTTCGTTACGCACGGCGAGCGGCCCTATGAGCTGCCTCATCATCGGCACGGTCACACCGGCCGCCACGAGCGAGCGGTCTGCGTCTGGCTGGGCGTTGAGGTAGTCGATCACGATATCGAGTCCCTCACCCCGCCCGATGAGGATCGTCCGCTCGGCTGCCGCCCCACCGCCAAGCAGCGGGTTGTAGTACGCCAGATAATAGGGGTGGACCAGCGCCGACGGCATCGCCTGGGCGATCCCGACTACCAGCAGCGCCGTCGGCAGCGCCCACCGCCCCATCGAGCGCGGCAGCCACCGCACTGCCAGCCAGAAGCCGACCGCCGCCAGCACCTCCAGCGTCGGGAAGATCGGCAGCAGGTAGCGATCGAACTTCTTCGGCGCCAGCGTCATCATCGCAATGAAGAGGACGCAGTAGGCAACCAATAACCCGAGTACGGGCGCGGCACGGCGCGCGTCGAGGGGCGCCCGGCGACTCAGAGCCGACCCCTTTTGCAGCCGCGGCCCGAGCCCAAGCCCGAGAAGGACCAGCCCGAGCATGGTGATCGGCGTCAGCCGAAAGGCCAGCGCGACCGGATAGTACAGCGGACCCGGGTCGCCGACCACCTGGCCGAGGAAGAAGTTGTCGTGCTCGGCGCCGCCGATCGACTCGGTGTACTCGACCATCCGCAGCAACGTGCCGACCGGATCGGCCCGGAACGCCGGCCACAAGGTCAGCACCGCCATCAGTGCCAGCACCCCCCAGATGAGCCCGTCGATGAGTAGGCGCAGGAGACCTGCCCTTCGGCCGATTCTCCGATCAGGGAGGCGGCCGGTACCCTCCTCCGGGACATCGGGAGAAACCCCGTACGAGGGGTTGTTCGCGAGCGCCGTAAGTGCGACGATGGGGACGAAGAGCGGCAAAAACGCCGAGGGCGCCTTGCTCAGGAATGCCAGCCCCGCCGCCACGCCAGAGAGCGCCAGGTACCCCCAGCTCCCGCCGGCCCAGAAGTACACCAGCGCCGCTAGCACGCAGACGCTCATCCAGATCGCCAGGTTGGCATCGACATGCACCAGGGACGAGTGGGCTAGCAGGAACGGCTCCAGCCCAATCAGCACCCCGGCCAGCAGGCCGGGCGCGGCGCCGAAGAGCCGCCAGGTCAGCAGCGCGACCGCGACCACCGCCAGTGACGTCAGTACTCCGAACGCCCGCCGGGCCGGCTCGAGAGCCGATACCGAGGCTGACCGCCTGGGGGTGGGACCTTCGGTATCGGCGCCTTCGGAGAGCGCTAGCGCTCGCCCCGTGCCCATCCCGATCGAGGCTGTCCACATCGTCATCACGCCCGGGTGACCGCTCTGGTAGGTTCCGGCCGGGTCATCCTGGGCGAGCGCCCGCCCAAAGCGCGCGCTTCGGCCTAGCCAGTTGGGCTCGTCGCTGGTCAGATTCCCGCCGAGGTTGATCGCGCGGGGGTAGAGGCTCAGCAGGAACAGCGCGGCGGCGGTCACCACGATCAGCAGCCCCGCCCGAACATTGACGCCGCGCCGCGCCGCGCCCGGCGCGGTCTCTGGCCGCGAGACAGGGTCGGCCCGTTCGGCCGGCACCAGCGTCATCGGATCACCATCCACCGATCGATGGCGGGCGCTCGCGCCGTGCGCTGTTCGTCCAACCCGGCCTTCACGACGCCTCGACCGTCTCGGCGACGACCCGCCCGGGCGGGCGCCGCGCCTCCCCAGCCAGAGTCGTTGGCCAGCTGGTGACCGGGAGCCCCGCCCCGCCCGGCTCCCGAACGCCGACCACCAGTTGGTACCAGCCGGCCGCCTCCGGCAGCACCAGCCGGTGTGAGATACCCGCGATCTCGCGGCCCCGCCGCGCCGTGCGCCCGTCCGTTGCCGCGACCGGCGCCTCATGCCGCCCGACTACATCGCCGCGCCCGTCGACCAGCTCGACCAGTGCTACCAGCCCTTCGCCCGACGGCCCGAGTGGCGCCCACTGCAGCCGCAGGTCGACGGTATCGCCGGGGCGGATCTCTTCGGCATCCGGGTCACCCCTGGCGTAGGACTGCAGCAACGTCCGCTCCAGGCGGACGGCACCGCCGAACTCGGTGCCGGCGGCGTTGTGGCCCGCCCTCGGCGCCGTGGAGATCAGCCTGGCGTAGTCGATCCCGTTGATCGTGACCGCCAGCTCGCTCTCCTTGCCCCGAGTCGTTGGGCGCAGTGGGTCGAGTTGCTGACGCTGAACCCTGTTGACGTAGTGGAAGATGTAGTCCACCTCAATCGCGCCGGCATCGACGTTGTTCACGCTCCGTGGCCCTCTCAGGTGGGGACCCAGCAGCCCACCGGAACGACCCGCCACGACCAGGCGCGCAGCGTCCGGCTTGGCGTTGAGGTGGTCCGTGACGATGTCCAGCCCCTCACCCCAGCCGACCAGGATCGCCCGCTCCGCCGCCGCCCCGCCGCCGAGGAGGGGATTGTAGTAGGCCAGGTAGTACGGGTAAACGAGCGCAGCCGGAAGGACTTGAGCGGCTCCGACCAGGAGCAGGAAAACCGGTACGGCGCGCCCAGCAACGCCGCGCGGCAGGCACCGCGCGGCGAGCCAGAACCCGATCGCCGCCAGCACTTCGAGGACCGGGAAGATCGGCAGGAGATAGCGATCGAACTTCTTCGGCGCGAGCGTCATCATCCCGACGAACAGGAGGCAGTACGCCACCAGCAGCCCTACCCGCGGGGCCCACCCGACCGGACGCAGTCGCCCGAGCGAAACCAAACCGACCGGGAGAAGAATCAGACCGAGCATGGTCACCGGCGTCAGCCGGAAGCCGAGTACGACCAGGTAGTAGAGCGGGCCGGGGTCGCCGACTGGCCGCCCCAGGAAGAAGTTCTCGTGGTCCGAGCCACCGACCGCCTCGGTGTAGTCGACCATCTGGCGCAGCGTGCTAATCGGGTCCGTCCGGAACGCGGGCCAGAGCAGCATCGCGACGGCGAAGGCCAGTGCGCCCCAGATGAGGCCGTCGGCGAGGAGCCGAGTCGCCGGGGGACGGGGAGCCCTCAAGGCAACAGCGCTGACCGCCAAAACCAGCACGAACAGCGGCAAGAGCACCGACGGCGCCTTGCTGAGGAACGCCAAGCCGGCCGCGCCGCCGGACAGCGCCAGGTAGCCGCGCCCCCCACCAGCCCAGAAGTAAATCAGCGCCGCGAGGAGACCCACACTCATCCAGATCGTGACGTTGGTGTCCACGTGGACGATCGTCGAGTGGGCCAAGAAAAACGGCTCGAGGCCAAGCAGCACCCCAGCCAGCAGCCCCGGGCCGGCCCCGAACAGGCGCCAGGTCAGCAGCGCGACGCCGACGACGGCCAGCGCGGTGAGCGCCGCGAACGACCGTCGCGCCACGTGCCGACTGTCGGCCAGCGCCGCTTGCGCCGTGACAGCGTCGTTCAAGTCGGCGAGCGCCAGGGCCCGTGCCGGGCCCAGGCCGATCAGCGCCGCCCACATCGTCGTCACACCCGGGTGCCCGCTGCGATACGTGTCGGCCGCGTCACCCTGGTCGAGCGCCCGGGCGAACCGCGTCGTCCGCGCCAACCAGAGATGCTCATCGGCGGTCAGATTTCCGTCGAGGCCGATCGCACGCGGGTAGAAACTCAGGAGGAACAGCGCGCCGACACCCGCTAGTACCAGCACCCGCACCCGGGCGCCCACCCCGAGCCGCGCCGCGATCGGGCCGCCCCCCGACCGGCGGAGCGACGCCAGCCGGTCAACTGATGCCACCCTCATCGGGCTGCCCCAATCCCGTCCTCACTGCGCATCGACGGTTTCGACGACGACCTGCCCCGGCAGGCGCCGCGCCTCCTCGGCCAGCCGCTCCGGCCAGCTCGTGACCGGCAACCACTCGCCATTCGCCCGCGTCAGGCCGACGACGAGGTGGTACTGGTTCGGCATCTCCGGCAGCTCGATCCGGTGGGCCTCGATGGCGATCTCGTTCGCCCGCATGGTCGACGTCCGACTGCCGACGCCGCCGACCGGCGCCTCGTGCTGAGCGACCAGCGCCCCGCGCTGGTCGAGCAACTGCACCACGGCCGTCAGGTCCTCCGTGATCGGCTGGAGGAGGACCCAGCGCAAGGTCAACTCGACGGTGTCGCCGGGGTTGACCTCGTCGGACTTGAGGTAGCGCCGCTCATCCGACCGCATGAACGTTCGCTCCAGGCGGAGGGCATCCCCGAACTGGGTGCCGGCCGCATCGCGGCGCGGTGGGGGCGGGATCGGGTACACCCGGGCATACTCGATCCCGTTGATCCTGACGACGAGCTCGCTCCGCTTCCCTCGCGTGACGCTGCGCAAGCGGTTGGCAAGGTCGCGCTGGACGGCGTTGACGTACAGGACGATGTAGTCAGCCGTCGCCGCGTCATATTGCTTGTCGGACAGGATCGAGCCTTTGAACTGGGCGCTCATCACCCGCGGGTAGAAGCCCGCGACGGTCAGGCGCTCGGCGTCGGGCTTCGAGTTGAGATAGGCAGTGACGATGTCAAGACCCTCGCCCCAGCCGACGACGATCGACCGTCGGGCGGCCGGCCCGCCGCCGAGCAGCGGATTGTAGTAGGCCAGGTAGTAGGGGAAGACGAGCGCGGCGGGGGCGATCTGAACGAGCCCGAGGACGAGTAGCGCGATCGGCAGCACCCGACCCCCAAGCCCACGCGGGAGCCGCCTGAGCGCGAGCCAGAAGCCGACCGCCGCCAGGACCTCGACGACGGGGAAGATCGGCAGCAGATAGCGGTCGAACTTCTTTGGGGCCAGCGCCATCATCGCCACGAAAAGGACGCAATAGGCCACCAGCAACGCCAGTCGCGGGGCCCACTCAGATGGGAGCCGACGCCCGAGCGGCACCAGCCCGGCCACGAGCAGGACCAGCCCGAGCATCGTCACCGGCGTCAGCCGAAAGGCCAGCGCAACCAGGTAGTACAGGGGACCGGGATCGCCGACCGGCTGCCCCATGAAGAAGTTCTCGTGATCCGAGCCGCCGACCGACTCGGTGTAGTCCACCATCTGCCGAAGCGTCCCGATCGGGTCCGTCCGGAAGGCGGGCCAGAGCAGCATGGCGACGGCTAGAGCCAGAGCGCCCCAGAGGAGGCCGTCGGTCACTAGCCGAGTTGCAGGCGTACGAGACACCCTCACCCCAGCCCTCTCCCCGTGCGCAGGGAGAGGGGCTACCGGTTCCGGTTCCCGGGCAAGACCCCTCCACCCCGCGCACGGGGCGAA
>JACCZL010000164.1 GCA_013695975.1 Chloroflexota bacterium | reverse complement strand
GCGGGAGCGAGAGGTGGGGGTAGGCTCTGGGGCCATGCCAAGTACAGACCGTTTCAAGCCCTACGCCCCCGACGTGCGGGCGGTGGTACGCCTGGAGGAGGCGCTGCCGCCGGAGCATCCGGTGCATGTGTTCGTCGACCTGGTCCGGTCGACCGAGCTGGACCATTTCGTGATCGCGCCCGGCCCCAAGGGCGAGCAGCCATACCACCCGCACGCGCTGTTCGGGGTGCTGGCCTGGGGCTACCTGCATGGGGTGCGCTCGTCGCGCAAGCTGGCGCGGCTAAGCACGTGACCATGAGAAAGGCACGGTTTGTTGGGGTACAGTGCTCCGGCGAGGAGGAGCCGAAGGATGGTCAGGATTGGGTCGCTCTCGGCCCCGCAGCGGCGGGCGCTGATGGGCTTGCGGCGGCGGGCCGTCGGGCGGGTGGCGTTGCGGGCGCAGATGGTGCTGCTGAGCGCGCGGGGCTACCCGGTCCCGCGGATCGCCCAGATCTTCGAGGTGGGCGAGGACATGGTGCGGACCTGGCTGCACCGCTACGAGCAGGCTGGGCTGGCCGGGCTCGAGGACCGTCCACGGCCGGGTGGGCCGCCGCGGGACCGCCTGGCCCGGCCGATCGTGGACACCCAGGCCAGCAACAGCCCGGGGGCGGTGGGGCTGGTCCAGAGCTGCTGGACGGTCGGGCTGCTGGCGGCGTTCCTACTGGCCCGCTTCGGGCTGGCGCTGTCGCCGAGCAGCGTCCGGCGGCACCTCAAGGCCAGTGGCTGGCGTTGGGCGCGACCCCGCCTGGCCCCGGCCACCCACGCCCCGCGTCTTCACTATTGGCACTGCTGTGCATCACCCCGGCTGGTCGTGACCCGCTGCCTCACGCCTGGAGTGCCCACGATATCATGAAGGAGCTGGGAGGTGGAGGGTACCGATGGCGATCACCGAACGACGATCCGCGCCGGCCGGGATCGAGAGCCTGCGCGCCTCCCCCCTCGTGGGGCAAAAGATGACGGTCGAGGAGTTCCTGGCGCTACCGGAGGAGAAGCCGTACCTCGAGTTGATCGAGGGCGTGGTGAGGCAGAAGGTGTCACCGACGTGGGACCACGGATTGCTACAGTTCGGATTCGGCAGGCGAATCGACGATTTCGCGCAGCAGCACGGGCTCGGCGTGGTCGTGCCGGAGAACCGCTTCGCCCAGGCCAACTGGGTCCCCGTCCCGGACCTGTCGTTCTACGGCTGGGATCGAGTGCCGCTGCTGCCCGATGGCACCGTTCGTCAGGACGACTGGGTCCCGCCCGACCTGGCCGTCGAGATCCTCTCACCCGGCCAAAGCCTCAAGCGGTTGACGCAAAAATGTGCCTGGTTCGTCGAGCACGGTGTGCGTGTGACGCTGCTGGTCCATCCCCGCAAGCGCACGGTGCTCATCCTCCGTGCGGGGGCCGAGGTGCAGACGCTGACTGGCGCCGCGCAGATCGACCTCGACGACGTCCTGCCGGGCTTCACCATGACGGTCGACGAACTGTTCAGCTTGCTGATACTCCGCCGGCCCGCGGAGGGCGATCGGGGCGCCGAGTGAGCGCCCTCGCGTGACATCCGTGCTCCGGGCGGAGACCCGCGCGGTGCGGATCGACGTGCTGACGCCCTTCCCGGAGATGTTCCCCGGGCCGCTCGGCCACAGCATCCCGGGTCGCGCGATCGAGCGGGGGCTGCTCGAGGTAGGGCTGGTCGATCTTTGCGCGTTCGCGACTGACCGTCACCGGACGGTCGACGATTACCGGGATGGCGGCGGATTAGGCCGGGTATGCGCTCAGCCGCCAGCCGTCACCGCGGGAGCGCCCGCGGCTCCTGAGCGACCGCGTAGCCGGTATGGATCCGCATCTCCGGCCGCTGGAAGGCGAGCACGATGCAATCCCGGCTGATTCCGGCGCGTTCCAGATCGGCAGCTACGCCCTCCTCGGTGCCGTCATGCTCAATCCACACCGTATCGTCGCGAATGCCGACGTGGATAAGGCAATAGTGGACCCGCTCGCCCCCCACTCCCCACCCCACCACCATCAGCAAGTAGTGGCCTCGTGCCGGATCGAACACGGCCACCTGCTGCAGGTCGGGCTCGTAGGCATAGGGCAGGCCGGCATACTCCGAGATGACGCGCTCGACTATCGCGTGGGGATCCATTCCACCATCTCCCCCTGACGGGGATCGAAGACGAGCAACTGCAGCCGCTCATCATCCAGGAGCATTCGACCGATCGGCGTGTCAAAGAGCTGGCCGAAGGTCGGTCGATCGACGCCAGATACAGCGAGCGCTCGGGGTCCATGCGCCTGAGCAAGACGCGGTACAGGACGAACTGTCCGAGCGCTCGCTCCAGGTCGGTCACCAGCGACGGACCGATGAAGCTCTTGACCTCCACGGCGATCCGCTGGCCGGCCCTCGCGGCCGCGATGAGACGCTCGGCGCCGAGATCGATGTAGAGGTCGCGTCCTTCGGCCCGCAAGTGCAGTGGATCGTGGGTGATCGTCCACCCAGCCTGCTCCAGGGCCCGCCGGACGGTCGCGTGATGGACATCCCTCGCCGGCATCGATCCCGTCCCCGGCCGCCTTACTCAGATTGTACCTCTCCGTCGCGGGCAGCGTGGCTTCGGGATTGCAACTGGGCTGGGACGGCCGGACGCTCACAACCGGTGGCCTCAGAGGCGGTGGAGCAACTCCCCCACATCCGCGACACCGAAGTGGGTCCGATCCCCAGTCGGCCGGCCCGGGAGGGGGCATGTCGGTGAAGAGCGGCGCCGTTGTCGATGCGGACGACCCCACGGTAAAATCCGACCAGTGGCGCCTGGAGGGGTGTCAGAGTGGTTTAATGTGGCGGTCTTGAAAACCGACGGCGGGGCCGCCTCCTATCTGGTCACTGAGGGCAGAACAGCCGACTGTACCCAAAATGTACTCATCGTCCTGGTTACGGAAAGGACCAGACGTGACGCAGCAGGGTACGGTCTATCAGCGAGCAGACGGGTATTGGATCGCCAGTATCCGCATCGGCACCAAGAAGCTCGTTCGGTACGCCAAGACTGAACGAGACGCCAACCGCAAGCTTCAGGAGCTACTGCGGGACCACTACCAGGGCATACTCACTCAGCC
>JACCZL010000130.1 GCA_013695975.1 Chloroflexota bacterium | reverse complement strand
GCTCAGCATGACAAACGGGGGCGAACTTGGCGGATAGACCACGAAGCGGGAAAGGGGGATCTGATGGCTGCTGACGAGTCGAAGATGGCCCGTTCGGATACCGCCGCCCCTGATCCGGTCCGTCCGGAGATTGCGCCGGTTGCCGACGTGACCGGGACGCGGGTCGAGGACGAGGAGCAGCTCAGCGACGAGCAGGCCCGCAAGATCGCCGAGGAGTTCGAGTCCGAGGCGGCCAGCCGCGAAGTTTCCGGCCCCTGGCGCTGGATCGCCGGCATCCTGGCCGCGGGACTGGCGATCTACGCCCTGTACTGGACCCAGTACAACATCACCACCCAGGTCTACCGCGCCAGCTTCCTGATGATCGCCCTGGCGCTGACGTTCCTGCTCTACCCGGTCGGCAACCGGCGGGGCTGGATCGAGTTCGGCGGCATCCTGCTGACCGGCCTCGTCCTCGTCGGCCTGTACGTGGTCGACGCGCCGCCCAGGATCCAGGCCCTGTTTACGGCCACGCTCCTTCAGGGCGGGCTGCTGCTCGGGGCCGTCGGCCTGCTGGTGGCGCTGGTGCTCTATCGAGTGCTCGGCCGCGGCCGACTGGGGATGCCGGCCGTCGACATCGGGCTGGTGGCTCTCTCGGTCGTGAGCCTGGGCTACCTGATCCGCAACTACGAGGAGGCCCTCCAGCGCGTCGTCCTGCCCCTCCCGACCGAAGTGCTGATGAGCATCGTGGTCATGGTCCTCGTGCTCGAGGCGACCCGCCGCACGACCGGCTGGATCCTCTCGGCCGTCGCGGTCGGCTTCCTGATTTATGCCTACCTCGGGCCCTACATGCCGGAGCCGTTCGACCATCGCGGCTACTCGGTTCCGCGGATCGCCGCCCAGAACTACCTGACCCTCGAAGGGATCTTCGGCGTGCCGCTCGACGTCGCCGCGACCTTCATCATCCTGTTCACGATCTACGGCGCCGTGCTCGAGTACAGCGGGGCCGGCAAGTTCTTCCTCGACTGGTCATTCGCCGCGCTCGGCCGCTCGAGCGGTGGCTCCGGGCCGGGCCGCACCGTTACCGCGGCCGGCTTCCTCCTGGGCACCGTCTCGGGCAGCGGCGTGGCGACCACCGTGACCCTCGGCACGCTGGCCTGGCCGATGCTCCGCAAGGGCGGCTATCACCCTGAGACGGCCGGCGGCGTCCTCGCCGCGGCTGGGATTGGGGCGCTCCTGTCGCCGCCGACCCTGGGCGCGGCCGCCTTCCTGATCGCCGAGTACCTCGACATCTCCTACCTCCAGGTCCTGGTCATGGCCAGCATCCCGACGATCCTCTACTACCTGTCCTGCCTGCTGATGATCGAGGCCGACTCGCGCCGGATGCACACCCGTCACGTCGACGTCGAGACGGTCCCGCTCAAGGAGCTGACCCTCAAGTACGGTTACCACTTCTCCTCCCTGTTCGCCATCGTCATCCTGATGGTCATCGGCATGTCGGCGTTCCTGGCCGTCTTCTGGTCGATCGTGATCGCCTTTTTGCTCAGCTTCCTGCGCGCCGAGACGCGGCTGACCTCGCTGGCGTTCCTGGCGGCCGGGGCGGTGCTCGCCGCGGTTCTGTTCGCGACGGGCAGCGGCCTCTCGCAAGCGGCCTTCTGGGGGATGATGCTCGCCACCGCCCTCGCCGCGCTGACGGTGGTCGCGCGCCTTGCGAACGTCAAGATCCCGGTCCCGGGCCTCAGCGACCCGAAGCCGGAAGACGCCCGCCTGCTAGCGGCGCTCGAGGCGGGCGGAAAGGGCGCCCTCTCGATCGCGGCGACGACGGCCGCGGCCGGGCTGATCGTCTCGGTCGTGACCCTGACCGGGCTTGGGCTCAAGCTCTCCGGCATCATCGTCAGCCTCTCGCTGGGCATCAAGCTCCTGACGATCGTCTACGCCGCCCTCGCCGTCTGGGTCCTCGGTTTGGCCGTGCCAGTCACCGCCTCCTACATCATCGCCGCGGTGATGATCGTGCCGGCCCTGACGGCCCCGGAGATCGGCGTCTTCCCAGCCGCGGCACACATGTTCGTGTTCTACTACGCCGTCCTGGCCGACGTCTCGCCGCCGACGGCGCTCGCCCCCTTCGCCGCCGCCGCGATCACCGGCGCCAACCCGTTCCGCACGATGATGCTGACCTGGAAGTACACCCTGCCGGCCTTCCTGGTCCCGATCATCTTCACCCTCAGCACCGAGGGCGCCTCGCTGCTCCTGGTGGGCGACCCGGCCCTCGGCGACCAGGGGATCCTGAAAGCCGACGTCCTCACCACGGTTTGGACTTTCGGCACGGCCTGTCTGGCCGTCGCGGCATTGGCGGTTGCCTTCGGCGGCTGGTTGCTCCGCGAGGCCGCGATGCCCGAACGGGTCCTGATGGGCCTGGGTGGCCTGGCCCTGCTCGCCGCCAGCCCGACCTCCGACCTGGTCGGCTTCGTCCTGGTGGCGATCGGCTTCGCCGTCCATTTCCTCAGGGTCCGCCGTCCGCCCGAGCCGGTCCCCGTCGCCAACGGCTGACCGCCCTTTGGGAGCGCGATCGTCCCGCCCCGGCTGTAGGGGCGCACCAGCCGTGATGGGTCACAAGTTAAGCGCGCGGGTGATTTTGTCAAAGGGGGCGTCGATCGGCCATGACTAAGCATGGCACGAGCATCCCGCGTCCGACACCGCCCCGTCCACCTCAATCGCGATCACGCCC
>JACCZL010000857.1 GCA_013695975.1 Chloroflexota bacterium | reverse complement strand
CTGCCTACTGCCTACTGCCTACTGCCCACTGGAGGGTGACATGCCACGTGTGAGACCGATTCGCGCCGATGAGGCGCCCGCCGACCTGAAGGCGATCTACGAGCGCGCGCCGCGCACGGACGGTCCGGCGCACGCGCCCGAGGCGAGCCTCTTCACCAGTCAGATCGAGGTGCTGGCCCACACGCCCGGCATCCTGACCGGGCTGACCGAGGTCTATCGCTGGTTCGGCCGCGAGGGCACCGTCCCGCGTAAGTACCACGAGCTGGCGATCGTCGTCGTCTCGAACCTCAACCGCTGCACCTACTGCGTCAGCCACCATACCCCGTACGCCCTGGAATTCGGCGGCACCGAGGCCCAGCTAAGGGCCATCGCCGACGGCGTCTGGCGCGAACGGCGTGACCTCTTCGACGACGCGGAGTGGACGGTGGCGGAGTACGCCGAGAGGGTGACACTCGAGCCCTGGAAAGTGTCCGACGAGCTCATGGCCCACCTACGCGCCTTCCTCGACGAGGCCCAGATCGTCGAGCTGACCGCCCGCATCACCCTCTGCAGCTTCTGGAATAAGTTCAACGACGCTCTACGTCTGGACCTGGAGCCGGGGGTAGCCGAGATTGCCCCGGGCGGTGACCACGCGGCCAACCGCCGGCCCGACCACGTGCGGCTTCGGGCTCGACGTGCGGATGGGTGAGGCCGTCGTCGGTGCGGTCCAGCCCCGACGTTCAGGGAATCACCGGGCCTGGTACGCGACGCTCGCAACGGTCACCGCCCTCGTGCTGGCGGGCTCCTTGCTGATGGGCGGCATCGGTCTCCCGTTCGAGGAGCGCTTCATCTACTTTCCCGCGCGGGCGCTGGTGGCCACGCCGGCCGACGTCGGACTCCCCTTCGAAGAGGTCCGGTTCGGCGAGGACGGGCGGCTCCACGGGTGGTTCATATCAGGCTCGAGGGACGTCACGATCCTCTGGTTCCACGGCAACGCGGGTAACATCTCGCATCGAGTCGAGCTACTCGCACGCCTTCATCGTGCGCTCGGGGTCAACCTCTTCATCTTCGACTACCAGGGGTACGGGTTGAGCGGCGGCCGTCCGACCGAGCGCGGGACGTACGCGGACGCGCGCGCCGCCCTGGCCTACCTTCGCACGCGGCCAGAGATCGATCCCCGGCGCATCGTGTACTTCGGCAAATCCCTGGGGGGCGCCGTCGCCGTGGAGCTGGCCACGGCTGAGATCCCCTATCGCCTGATCGTCCAGTCCTCCTTCACCGGGATCCGCGACCTGGCCCGCCTGCATTATCCCTTCCTGCCGGTCCATGGGTTACTGCGGACCGAGTACCCGTCGATCGAGCGGATCGGCAGCGTCCAGGCGCCGATCCTGGTCGCTCACGGCGACGCCGACGACGTCGTCCCGGTCGACCATGCCCGACGCCTATACGAGGCGGCGGCCGAGCCGAAGCGGCTCGAGGTGGTGCGCGGCGCTCGCCACCCCAACGTCCTCTCGGCCGGGGGCGACTGCTACCTGGCCCTGTTGCGCGCCTTCCTCGGGCTCGACGGACGATCGTAGCCCTGCCTACGTGATGGGCACGACAGGACCCAGGCCAGGACCAGGCCGGCCCCGGCCGCGGACATCACGGCAACCGCGGCCCAGACGAAGAGGTTGGTCGTGGCGCCGTTGACCCGTCCGCCCATGATCGCGCCGCCGTTGGCGATCACGATGAGCAGCGCGAGCAACGGATCGTCAGATCAGCGGCGACGGGCGCTACGTTTGTTCCGGCCGGAGCCACTTGGCGACGGGCGGGGGCGGCTCGTAGCCGAGGACCTGGCGCAGCAGCTCGTCCGGCTCGCTCGCGGCCAGGATCAGGTGGCGGTGCTCCACCGGGATGAAACCCTCCTGGATGGCGTAATCGACCAGCCCGAGCAGCCCGTCGTAGAAGCCGGCCACATTCAGGACGCCGAACGGCTTGCGGTGCAGGCCGAGCTGGGACCAGGTGACCATCTCGAACAGCTCTTCGAAGGTGCCGAAGCCGCCCGGCAGGGCGATGAAGGCGTCCGACAGCTCGGCCATCAACGCCTTGCGCTGGTGCATGCTGCCGACCACCCGGAGGTCGCTGACCCGGGGATGGGCCAGCTCCTTGCCGGCGAGCGCCTCAGGGATCACGCCGATCACCTCGCCGCCCTCGCGCAATACCGCGTCGGCCACCGCGCCCATCAGCCCGACGCTCGCGCCACCGTAGACCAGGCCGATGCCCGCCTCGACCAACAGGCTGCCGAGCCGCTCGGCCTGCGCCCGGTACTCCGGCCGCTCGCCCGGGCGCGAGCCACAAAACACGCAGATTCGCTCGATAGGCTTGTCCATCCCGCCTAGAAGTCCGGCCGAAAAGCCACGATCTGCAGAGGTGGTGGGGTGAAATCCCGCTTCGCGCCCCACTTTGGGGTTGATTTTCGCTTCGACACGTCGAATTATCCATCAAAGTGGGGCACCAAGACCCCTGGTGCCCCACCGATTTCTCCAGGTGCCACTT
>JACCZL010000081.1 GCA_013695975.1 Chloroflexota bacterium | reverse complement strand
TCGGCGTCCATGGCCCGGAGCCCCACGGGATGACGATCCGTGACGGCACGTTCTGGTTCTGCGACGCCACCACCCGCGAGGTCTTCGTCCTGGAGCGGGTCACGGCGCCGTAGGAGCGTGGTCGGTCTCTCGTCCGCGTGACGCCTAGCGACCGCCACCACCGACGAGACAGGATGGCCTCATTCCACCTCGGATCGGAGGACGCAGAACTCGTTGCCTTCGGGGTCGGCCAGCACGACCCAGCTCTGCTCGCCCTGGCCGACGTCGATCCGGCGGGCGCCGAGCGCGACCAGCCGCTCGACCTCCTGCTGCTGGTCGCAGCCGACCGGATTGACGTCGACGTGGAGGCGGTTCTTGTGTGTCTTCGGCTCCGGCACCGCCACGAACGTCAGGGAAGGGCCTGAGCCCGGCGGACCGGCGATCTCGACGGCCCCTTCGTAGCGGCCGGTTGGTCGCCAGCCGAGGACCGCCATCCAGAACTCGGCCAGTCGGGCGGGGTCGGCGCTGTCGACGACCAGCTCGGTAAACCTGCTTCCCATCCCACTCCCTCGTACATCGAGTCTCGCCGCGGCCAGTGGCGCTCCCGCATCGCGGAACTGGCGGCCCGGCCCTGCGAAGATGGACGGTACGATGTATGATCGCATCACGGAGGGGAGATTGATGCCTGAAGCTCGCGAAGCCTTGTTGGAGCGCCTGGAGAGCCAGGCTCGCCTGTTGCGCCGCAACGTTTGGCGGGCACTTCGCGCCTCGGGCGGCGGCCACGCCGGCGGCTCGCTGTCGGCGGCGGACATGCTGGCCGCCCTTTACTTCCACACGCTGAAGGTCCGTCCCCACGAGCCGGACTGGCCGGACCGCGATCGGTTCGTCCTGTCGAAGGGGCACGCCAACGCGGCCCTCGGCGCGGTGCTGGCCCAGGCTGGCTTCGTCGAAGACGGCGTGATCGACCGCTTCTACGGCATGGAGTCGCCGTTCGGGATGCACCCCGACATCAAGATGGCGGGGGTCGAGATGAGCACCGGCGGGCTCGGGCACGGCCTGCCGGTCGGGGTGGGGATGGCGCTGGGCGCGCGGATCAAGGGGCGGTCCTTCCACACCTACGTGATGCTGGGGGACGGCGAGCTCCACGAGGGATCGAACTGGGAGGCCGCCATGTCCGCCAGCCACTATCGGCTGAGCAACCTGACGGCGATCGTCGACGCCAACCGAGTGTCTCAGAGCGGGCACGTGGCCGAGATCCTCGGTATCGAACCGCTGGTCGACAAGTGGCGCGCCTTCGGCTGGGAGGTGCGCGAGATCGACGGCCACGACATGGGCCAGATCGTGGACGCGTTCGGCGCGCTGCCCTTCAATCGGAAGAAGCCGTCCTGCCTGGTCGCCCATACGGTGAAGGGCAAGGGCGTGAGCTTCGCCGAGGACACCTACGTCTGGCACAGCAAGGACGTCGACGACGAGATCCTCCAGAAGGCGCTGGCGGAGCTGACACCGCTGGAGCGGGCGACGCTGACCGAGACGCTGGAGCCGGTGACGACGGAGCTGGAGGCGCCGCGGTGACGACGGGGACGGCGGCGAAGACGGACGACTGGAAGGCCAAGTCGGCGAGCCAGACGCGGCTCGCCTTTGGTCAGGCGCTACTCGAGCTGGCCAGGCGCAACCCAGACGTGGTGGCCCTCTCGGCCGACACCCAGGACCTGATTGGGATCCGCGAGTACATCGAACTGTATCCGGATCGGTTCGTCGAGGTGGGCATCGCCGAGCAGGACGCGATGGGCATCGCCGCGGGCCTGGCGACGGTGGGCCTCTTGCCGTACGTGTGCGGCTACGCCCCGTTCATCACCGCGCGCAGCATGGAGCAAGTGCGCAACGACGTCGCCTACGCCGAGCAGAAGGTCGTCATCGGCGCCGCGGCCAGCGGCATTTCGTTGGGGGTTTCCGGTGGCACCCACCACGCGATCGAGGATCTGGCCATGATGCGCAGCCTACCGGGTATGACAGTGATCGTGCCGGCCGACGTTGACGAGGCGTACAAGGCGACGCTGGCGACGCTGGACGTCGACGGCCCGGTCTACGTCCGCCTCGGCGGCCGTGCCCTGGAGCCGGACGTAACCGATCCGGCGGCGCCGTTCAGGCTGGGACGGGCAACGGAGCTCCGCGCGGGCGGCGACGTGGCGATCATCGCCTGCGGCTGCATGGTCGCGCTGGCCGTTCGAGCATCGGATACGCTGAAAGGCGAGGGGATCGCCGCCCGCGTGCTGAACATGCACACGATCAAGCCGCTCGACCGCGACGCCATCCTCCGCGCGGCGGCCGAGACGCGCGGCATCGTGACCGCCGAGGAGCATCACCTCACCGGTGGGCTGGGCGGGGCGGTGGCCGAGGTGCTGGCGCTGGAGCACCCCGCCCGCATGCGGATGGTCGGCATGCCCGACGAGTTCGCCGTCGTCGGTCCGACCGTCCCGCTCCGGGCCAAGTACGGCATGAGCGCCGAAGCGATCGCCGCCGCCTGCCGCGACCTGCTCGGCGCGGGGTAGATGGTTCCGGCGCATCCTCGCGGCCCACTCGCCCCCCCAACCCCCCCGAAGTCGGGGGGGTTGGGGG
>JACCZL010000054.1 GCA_013695975.1 Chloroflexota bacterium | reverse complement strand
GGACCTCGGCCTCGCCGCCGAGGACGGTCTTGGGCGCCAGGTGGAGATAGGCGAACTCGATATTGTTCGGCACGTACGGATGGGTGAGCACGCCCAGCGCGACTCCGAGCGTCGCCCAACCCACCGCCGCCAGTGCCGTGCGTGGAGAAGGCGGGCAACACCCACCGTCTCCACGCGCGGCAGTCGTGGCCTCCGAACGGTCCCGACGGAAACGAGCGACCAGCCAGAGGGCGATCTGAGCCGCCAGGGCCGCGGCGGGCACGCCGACGACGAGCGGGAAGCCGTCGAACAGCCACGCCGCCAGGAAGCCGATCAAGACCAGCAGGCGGGGGCGTCCGTAAACCACGACCCAGATGGCCGCCACGAGCAACGCCAGCGAAAGGGCCTGTGGGCGGGCCATCGACTGGCGCCAGAGGAAATGGGGCGAGCAGGCCAGCAGCGCCCCCAACCAGAGCAGCGGGTAGCGGATACCCTGATGGGCGAAGAAAGCGTAGCAGCTAAACAGCCCCAGGGTGGCGAAGAGTACCGCCGCCAGCTTGGCGGCGATCCGCACGTCGATCATCGTGAAGGGCGCCTGGAGCAGGTGAAACAGGAAGTGATGGTCGCTGTAACGGCCGGGCCCCAGGATCGTGAGCTGCAGCCAGGGGAAGTCCAGCCGGGGCCCCTGCTCGAGCATCAGCGCGGCGACCTTGATGTGGTAGTACGCGTCGATGCCGATGATGTTCGGGGTCGCGCCCTGGACGGCGCTAAAGACGACCGCGGTCAGCAGGAGGGCAGCCTCGCGCTCCCAACGCGCCGCGGCGGCTCGCAGATTCGTCCCGACCTTACCGACCACTCCCCAACGAGACCGCCAGCGGCGCTGGCATCGGCGTCGCGCCGCGACGGAGGCCCCAGGCCACCAGCGTCAAGGCGACGTGAACGAAGAGGATGAAGGTCACACCGAGGAGGATGCTGTGGACGCTGGCAAGGACCGGCTCGAGCCCGCGCGAGCTGGAGTAGAGAGCGAGCGGCTGCGCCGCTCGGCTGATCGCCACGACGCCGGCCCCACCGAGCACGGCCGTGCTGACCAGCCGCGGGATCGACGGCCAGACCAGCAGGCGCCCCACCAGCGCACGCGCCTCCTCGAGGCTGAGGAAGAGCGGGTAGAACGCCACGATCAAGGTCGGGAAGTCGAGCACTCCCATCGCCATCTGGGGCAGATGAAAGGCCAGCCCGAGGAAGCAGCCGACGAGGCGTGTGGGCCGCCAGAACAGGAGCAAGGGTAGGACCGCTTCCAGGATCACCGTCCCGTAAATCAGCGGATACCCGAGGTAGTTGACGGTCCAGTCGCGTGGCACGCCCAGCAAGCGAAGGAGCGGCGCTACCAGGTCGACGATCTGGCTGCGCGGCGGCCAGAACACGGTCGGGCTGAGCTTGTGAAAGGCCGCGAATATGTAGGTCAGCGCGCAGAGCCAGCTCAGCCCGATCAGCGTCCAACTGTACCAGTCGGTCCGCTCACGGTCGGACTCGCCTCGCCAGCTCGCCCGCTCGACGATCTCGGCCACGCCGAGCACCAGCAGCACCGCGAGCGCACCAGCCATCAGGCTGTTATGGCTGGCGATCCGCTCGGGGCTGGCGAGCTGCGAGAGCAGGAAGGGCACCGCCAGCAGGCAAAGCAGCGCCCGCCGCCACGGGAGCACAAGGACCAGCACGGCGATCAGGATATCGGCAAGGTGGAGGGCGATCCCAACCTCAGAGGGCCAGCCGATCGTCTGCTTGGCCCGCCCCCAACGCTCCATGTACTCGGCAAACGGCCCGACGCGCTGCTGCTCGAGGATGAACTGCAGCTCGTGGTGGAGCGTGCCGACCGCGAAGACCACCGCGAAGAGGTCGAAGCGGAGGTCGCTGAACAGACCGCGCGCCCGACCACGTTCAGCATCCATCGTTCGACGTTCTGCTCAGCTCCTGGCCCACTGCTTCACGTAGCCCCAGCAGACCGGCTTGCAGTCCGACATACTGGTGAGCGGAGCGTAGCGCAGCATCGACGGCTCGGCGCAGACGTTCTCGAAGTCCATCTGGGCCCCGGCCTCGGTGCGGAGAGACAGCTCGATGCTCGCATTGGGCGCCGACCCGCAGACCTGGCTGGCGTGGTAACGCACGAAATTGAGGTTGACGACTCGACGGGTCGAGCCGGTCCACGCCGCGAAGGCCCCAAACTCACTGGCGGCCGGGCTTTCGACGTTGCGCGGCTCGAACCGCTGAATCGCGACGTAGACGCCGGCGTCTGAGAGCGCCAGCTTCGGCATGAAGAAGTGCCGACCGTCAATGGCGGCCTGGTTGCTGAACATGGTCATGGCGCCAGCGTAGTGCAGCCCGAGGTAGGGCGCCAGATTGTTCACCACGAAGACGGCGTTGACGAGGACGACGACCATCACGGCGAACACGGCGCCAGAGCTCGGGCGAGCTCTCATAACATCTTGTAGGGGCGACCGGTCGGTCGCCCCTACCGCGTATCTGTCCATCAAAGCCGTCCTTGACAGACCACCCAAAGTCGCTTGAGGATAGCACACCCCTGGTCGCGGCCACTCGCGTTCCAAAGGATCGGGTGCGCGTCACATTCGTGGATTGGGGACGACCCAAAATGGTGACGCGCACCCCAACGGATCACCGCTGAGGTGGGAGGGCCTTGCGCGGGGCGCCAGAGGGCCCGCCCGCGGCCTTGAGCTCCGCCGGAATCTCGTACAGCCGGACGTAATCCAGGCCGTTGATCCGTGCCGTGAACACTGGCGCCGCGGTCCTGACCAGCTCCTGGAGCGGAATTGGGACCAGCCCGCGTTGGTCCATGTTGACGTAGTCGGCCAGGTAGTCGGCCCGCTGCCAGTCGGAGAGCGGCACTCCCCTCCCCCGGAACTGGGCGTGGAGCAGATCGTGGTAGAGCGAGCTGACCACGAGGTCAGCCGCGTTTGGCTGCCGATCGAGGTAGGCGGCGACCTGGTCGGTCCCCTCGCCCCAGCCGACCACCAGCGCGCGGCTGGCCACGCCGATCCCCCCCAGGACGGGGTTGTAGAAGCTCAACGGATAAGGGTGGACTCCGACGACCAGCGCCGCCTGACCGAGCCCGAGCGCCGCCACGACCGCCCAGCGAGCCCCGGGCGCGAGCCAGCGCCGAAGCGCGAGCCAGAGCCCGAGGGCGCCCAGGATGAGCAGGGGCAGGTAGACCGGCAAAAGGTAGCGGTCGATCTTCTTCGGTGAGAGGGTCATCATCAGCGTGAACAGGCCGACATAGGCGACCAGGGCAACCGCCGGCAGGCGCCAGCTCGCTGGCCGCCCGCGCAGGCCGAGCCAGGCCAGCAGGAGCAGTCCGGCCAGTGTGATCGGGCTCAGTCGGAGCAGCGTCGCCACGGGGTAAAAGAGCGGGCCAACATCCCCCCAGGTCGCCTGGCCCAGGAAAAAGTTGCCCCAGGTGCGCGGCGTTTCCCCTTCGCCGAGCACGGCCCGCGCCATCCGTGACAGCGTCCCGAGCGGATCGACCCACATCGCCGGAAACAGCAGCACGTAGATCGCGCCGGCCGCCAGCCCCCAGAGGCCGAGTCGGAACGCTAGCCGCCGCGTCACGGAAACCGTGGCCTCGATGTCCGCGTGGCCCCCCCAACCCCCCCATATTCGGGGGGGTTGGGGGGGCCAGGCCCGCCGCCAGGCCCAGGCGAGGCCCAGCAGGGGGACGAATCCGAAGAGGAAAATCCCGGGCGCCTTGGTGAGCAGGGCCAGACCGGCCGCCAGCCCCGAACCCAGCAGGTAGGCGAGACCGCCGCGGCCGCCGAAGAAGACCAGCGCGGCCAGTCCCGAGGCGGCCATGAGCTGGGCTAGCAGCGGGTCGGTGTGAAAGAGCTTGCCATGGGCGACCAGGAAGGGCTCGACGGCCAGCAAGAGACCCGCCAGGAGACCCGGTCCGGGCCCGAAGACGCGCCAGGTCAGGAACGCCAGCAGCACGGTGAGGACGGCCGAGGCCAGCGCCAGGGCGCGGCGGGCGTCGAACAGAGCACTCAAGTAGGACGGCGTCTTCTCCAACGTGGCCAGACTCCCCGCCCGAGCCGCCAGCGCCGCCGAGCGCTCCGGCCCAATCGCCAGCGATGTCAACCAGAGCACCGGCAGGCCGGGATGGCTCGTTTGATAGGTCCCACGGAGGTCGCCACGCCGGACGGCCTGGCTGAACCGGCTGACCCGCCGCATCCAGTCCTGGTCGTCGGCCGTCAGGTGCTGCTCGACCCCGATCCAGCGGGGCGCCAGCGCCACGAGGAAGATCGCCAGCCCGAGCAGTCCGAGCTGCCACCGAGCCGGGGTCCGCGCCCGCCGGGAGCGGACCAGCTCGGGCGCGGAAACGGGGGCCAGCGCGGGTTCGGCTGTTACGATTCCCACGCTAATGACCTGTCATGCTCGCAGTAAGCAGTGCCTGCCGTCACATGGTCCGTGACGCGCCATCGGATCCTCGCATGCTGAGCCACGCCGCTGACCAGAATACCAGTTCTCCGTCGGATACGCCCCCGATTACCCGAGCCGTGCTGGCCGTCGCCCCGCTCCTCTTCGTGCTGGCGCTGCTGTCGCGGCTGATCGGCGTCGGCGAGGCGACCACCGAGGACGAAGACCAGTGGGTCCAGCGGACTGGCGGGTTCGCCAACGCCCTCGCGAGCGGCCAGTGGCGCGGCACCTACCAGATCGGCCACCCCGGCGTCACGACGATGTGGCTGACCGAGCTCGCCCTCGGCCAGGATCGCGCCCGCACCTTCGCCACTCGGGGACGCGAGGAGCAGCACGTCAGCCAGGTTCCAGACTTCCTGCCCGCCCTGCGTACCGCGCGCGTCCCTTTCGCCCTCCTGAGCGCCCTGCTGGCGACGGCCTGTGGCGTGCTGGCGGCCCGACTGCTTGGACCCGGCCCCGGGCTGCTGGCGGGCCTGTTGCTCGCACTCGAGCCGTACTGGTCGGCGATGTCGCCGATCATCGGGATGGACGGGCTCCTGGCCGGGCTGATGGGCGCCTCGTTGCTGAGCGCACTCCTGGCGTTCAGGCCGCCGGCGTCGGCCTGGGGTTGGGCGGCCGCGTCGGGCCTGCTGGCTGGTCTGGCGCTCTTGACCAAGGGGGCCGCCCTGTTCCTGCTCCCGACCGTGCCGCTCCTCGCGCTCCTCGAGCTCTGGCGAGCCCGCGGCAGGCCCGGCGGCTGGCGATCGACGATCGGGAAGCTCGCCATCTGGTCGCTGGCGCTCGCCACGGCCGCCCTGATC
>JACCZL010000052.1 GCA_013695975.1 Chloroflexota bacterium | reverse complement strand
ACCCCGACGCTCAAGGCCAGCAGCCCTTCCTTCGCCGCGCCGGCCAGCTCGCCCAGCGCCTCCTGCACCCGCTCCGGGAGCGCGTCGAACTTCGTCGGGCCGATCTCGTCGGCGCCTTCGTCTACGGTCCTCATGGCGGTTCTCCTGTCCTCGATGGTCTTGTTCGCACTCGCCACGCTCCCAGCAGGAGCGGACGAGGCGGGAGGACCGCCACCTCAAGTTCTACGAGCTACGGGACAACCTCGATCGGCCGCTTCCCCGGCGAGACCAGCTGCCTCACGCTCGTCTGGGCCGTGCTTGACCTCTACATCAGCCACGCCACCAACGGCATCAAGTTCACCCAACTCGAACGCCAACGCCTCAACCGAATCAGATACGAGGGACACGAACACACCACCCCCGAGGAGGTGACCGCCGCATAAACTGACCACCACCGGGAACCCGAGCCGCGGCGAAGTTACGGCAGCTCAGGGACGCGACCGTCAGTGCGCGCGCAGGCTTCTGCTTCTCGTCCACAGCGGGCGTCTCGCCCGGCGGTCCCGCGCTTCCGCTTTAGCTCGAAGCACCACTGAGCCGGATCGTGATGCTTGCCCACCGCTCCGACATCCGGAAACCGTGGAACTAGTGGAATCGAGGGGCCCGCGCCGTCGTAGTGCCGGATGGGGCGGGCGACTACCCCTGGGTACTCTCCACGCCGTGCCCGCCGACCGTGACCTTTCCGCTGCTGCGTCCGCGTTCGAGACGGCCGAGGCGGTCGTCTACGCCGCCGTTCGACACTTGGCTGCCAGCGGCGATGTCGAGACCGATCAGGTCGTCGCCTACGACCTGGCCCATGCCGCAGCCGCGGTGGAGAACGCGCGGACGATGCTCGAGTACGGGCAGCGGGGCGATGTCGAGGCGCGCCTGGCGTGCGCGTTCGTGGCCGACGTTGTCCACGACCTCTCTGCCAAGTGCCTCTGGCGTGAGGCGGCCTGGGGGATCGAGCCCGGCGCGCTCGACGGAGCCGGCGAGTTCGTGCGCTCCTACCGTGACCCGCGGTTCCTCGCGGCGCTGTGCGGCGAGCAGGGCCCGCGCCATCTGGATGCGGACTTCGAGATGGTCCAGGACACGTTCCGGCGTTTCGCGGAGGAGCAGATCCGCCCGGTCGCTGAGGAGGTCCATCGCCACAACCTCGACATCCCCGAACGGATCATCCAGGGATTGGCCGAGCTTGGCGTTTTCGGGGTGTCGGTCCCGGAGGACTACGGCGGGTTCGCCGCGGAGGGCGAGGGCGAGTACCTTGCGATGGTCGTGGCGACGGAGGAGCTGTCGCGCGGCTCGCTCGGCGTCGGCGGGAGCCTGATCACGCGTCCGGAGATCCTCAGCCGCGCCCTGGTTACGGGCGGCACCGAAGAGCAGAAGCACGAGTGGCTGCCGCGGCTGGCCTCCGGGGAGCTGATGGCCGCGATCGCCGTCACCGAGCCGGACTTCGGCTCCGACGTGGCCGGCCTGCGCGTCCTGGCCAAACCTGACGGCGACGGCTGGCGAATCAACGGTGTCAAGACATGGTGCACGTTCGCGGCCCGCGCCGACGTGCTGATGCTGCTCGCCCGTACCGACCCCGATCGCTCGAAGGGCCACCGCGGGTTGTCGCTGTTTGTCGTCCCCAAGGACCGTGGCGAGGGCCACGGCTTCGAGCTCGCTCAGCCCGACGGCGGCACGATGCAGGGACGCGCCATCGACACGATCGGCTACCGCGGGATGCACAGCTACGAGGTCGCGTTCGACAACTGGTACGTGCCCGGCGAGAATCTGATCGGGGGCCAGGCGGGCCAGGGCCGCGGCTTCGTCCTGCAGATGAAGGGCTTCGAGAACGGACGCTTGCAGACGGCCGCCCGAGCGGTCGGGTTGATGCAGGCCGCCTACGAGGCCGCCTACGACTACGCCACAAACCGCACCCTGTTCGGCAGGTCGCTGCTCGACTACCAGCTCACCCGCGCCAAGCTCGCCAGGATGGCGGTCGTCATTCAGGCCAACCGCCAGTTCGCCTACCGCGTCGCCCGACTCATGGCCGCCGGCCCGGGACGTACCGAGGCGGCGATGGTCAAGGCCTACGCCTGCCAGGCGGCCGAGTGGGTCACCCGCGAGGCGCTGCAGATCCACGGCGGCATGGGCTACGCCGAGGAGTTCCCCGTCAGCCGCTACTACGTCGACGCCCGCGTCCTCTCGATCTTCGAAGGCGCCGACGAGATCCTCGCTCTCAAGGTCATCGCCCGCCACCTCATCGCCGGCTCCATTGACCGGCGCGCGCCCGTCGCATGAGCAAGCCCGGATCGGCGACCGGGCGAGACCCAGCGGCGCGCGTCCACTCGCGGATCTACGCTCTGCCGCCAGCGCATGCGTGGCCCGGCGCCTGATCATCAAGGATCGTCGAGTGTGCCCCAGTTCGTCAACGGCCGCGCGGAGTGGGCGGCGCGAGCTAGTCTCGGTGCGTGCGCGCGCAGGTGGGCGCTCGGCGTCTCGACAGTCGGGCGATCGGCGCGAGCAAGCCAAAGAGGGCGTTCTGCACCCAGGTCGGCGGCTTCGCGAGCACCGCGTGTTCGGACAAGTCCCGCCAGAACATCGCGATGTCCAACAGCCCGGGCATGGCTTTCGAGTTGACTTGTTGATGTCTTCCGATGATGCTGGTGTCCGTGAGGTTCCTGCCTCCGCACCTGTCTTCGTAGGCTTGAGGCGGTGCATCCTCAGCCACTGATCGCCGTCCGGGACGTCGAGGCGAGCAGCCGCTGGTATCAGCGCTTACTCGGTTGCCAGAGTGCGCACGGCGGTTCGGAGTACGAGCGCCTGACTGTGGAGGGCGAACTGATCCTCCAGTCGCACGCTTGGACTGTCGAACATCACCACGGTGCGATTGGCGATCCCGAAGCTCGGCCGTACGGTAACGGCGTTCTGTTGTGGTTTGAGGTCGAGGACTTCGACGCGGCTGTCAGCGGACGAAGCGCTGGCACGCGCCGAGGCGGGCTATGGCGGCCGCGCGGGCTCGACGGGCTCGACGCCCTCGACCCGCTCGCCACAGTTGCCGCAGTAGCGGTCGCCGGCCGGCACGCGCTCTCCGCAGGCGGAGCACGAGACCACCGGGGCGCCGCCGAGCAGCCCGGTCGGTCCCTCGGCTGAGACCACCGGCCAGGGCTCGAGGCGCAGGTGCTCGCGCAGGTAGACGACCGTCTCCCGCAGCATCGCTACCAGGGGCAGCGCGACCAGAGCGCCGATCACTCCATAGAGGTGCCCGCCGAAGAGCAGCGCGAAGATCACGAGCAGGGGGTTGATCCGCAACGCGCGGCCGAAGACCAGCGGCGCCACCACGTGGCCTTCGAGCTGCTGCAGGGCCACGAAGAGCAGCACGAGCCAGACCGCGGTCAGCGGGTCCTGGACGAGCGCGATCAGCACCGGCGGCGCCGCACCGAGCACCGGACCCACGTAGGGGATCAGCTCCATCAGCCCGTAGAAGAGGCCGAAGAAGCCGGCGTAGGTGCGGCCCTCCTCGAAGATCCCGATCGCGCCGAAGACCCAGAGCGCGATCGCCGCGCTCACCCCCATGATCAGCGAGAAGAGGAGCTGCCCTCTGACGTAGCCGGCGACCGAGTGGACGACGCGCGACGGGAAGTCGTCCTCGCGGGTGCCGTCGCTGGGCGGCATCACGCGCCGGGCGAGGTCGCCGATTGAGCGGGCGTAGAGCAGCATGTAGACGGAGATCACGATGATCAGCACCAGGGCGAAGAGCCCGGTGATGACGACCTCGACCAGGTCGCGGGCGAAGCCGGCGACGTCCTGGGTCCGCTGGAGCAGGTCCCGCTCGAGCTCACTCAAGGCGTCTTCGCCCTCGGTCTGGACCTGCAGGTCGACGCCGCGGTCGTCGAGCCATCCCTGGAGGTCCGCGAGGCCGTCCTCGGCGCTGTCGATGTACGAGGGGAGGTTCTCCTGGAACACCTCGATCTGATCGCCGATCGGGTTCGCGAGGAGGATCCCCCCCCCGACGACGCCGGCCCAGAAGCCGACGTACACGAGCCCGACCGCGAGCCCGCGCGGCACGTGAGCGCGCTGGATGAGGCGCACCACCGGATCGAGGATCAGAGCCAGCACCCCCGCGATCGCGAACAGGAGCAGCACCGGCCCTGCCGCAAGTGCGGCGGCCCACAGCCCCAGGACCAGGAGCGGCACGGCGATGAGCTGAATCCACCGTGGCACCATGAGCTTCACGGGCCGCGCCGCCGCGGGGGTCCCTGCCGCAACGGCCGGAGTCTCTGCGGTCGTGTCGGGCTCGGCGGCGTCGATCGCCGCCACATCCTCATCGCCGGCCCCGCCGACCGTCTCCTCCTCCGAGGCAGGGATCCCAGGCGATCCGCCCGGCGATGGCGCGTCGCCCCGCCTTCCGCCCTCTCCGAGCTCGTCTCGCGTCATCTGCCTTGACCCCGGTGACAAGGTACCCGGGCCACGCGGCGCCAACCGGGCGCGCCCTGCTGGAATGGGCGGTATGGGTCTCGTCTTCCCCGGTTCCGAGCATCGCCGACGCCTTTGTGTGCGAAACACGAAGACTCGCGGCGGCTCTCGCCCACAGAGAATCCGCGGATCCTACGACTCGAAGGAGTGCCAAGATGAGTGTCGATTTCCACCGTCGATGAAACGCGCCGCACCGAGGAGGCCGCGCGCGGCCTCGTGGACGCCTTCCAGTCGGGCGACATCGAGCGCCTGCTGACCTACTACCCGGATGGCGACTTCACCTACGTCGACATGTGGGAGCCCGACACCGTGCTTCGGACGCACGGCGAGCTCGCCACTTGGATGGAGGAGTTCGGGTCGGTGTTCGACATGAGCACCGGAGGCCTCGAGCTCGTCTCCATGACCGTGCAAGGAACGCGGGCGGTGGTCGAGATCAAGCTCAAGGGCAAGTACGTCGGCGAGGGGGGCTCCGAGCGGCGGGTTGGAGATGGAGATCCTGTCGTGCGTCGTCTACGCCCACATCGACGACGATGGCTTGGTGCACGAGGAGCGCGTGTACGCGGAGCCGGTCGAGTCCCAGATCGCCCGCGCCCTCGGCGGGAAGTGATCGCGCAGATCTCGACGTCGCAGCGCTAGATCCGAAGCCACCGCGCCTAGC
>JACCZL010000051.1 GCA_013695975.1 Chloroflexota bacterium | reverse complement strand
CCTCATCCCGATTCACCTGCCCCGTCCTTTCGCTCACCTGGACGCACGACGCGACACCATCCCAGTGGTCGCTCCGCGGGCGGCGGGCACGCTGAAACCGGTAGGGGCGGGTTTCCAACCCACCCTGGGGCGCAGCGCGGTAGGCACATGGTATCCCCGGCGACGAGGACGCGGTGTCTGCTGGACCGGAAGCAGGACCGCGGGCCGGGGGCCCGCGGTCCTGGGAGGTCCCACCGATTGCCCATCAGTATCCGACTTTGAATCACGCCCGAGTTCGAGCGCTGACAATTCCCCACACCGGTGCGAGCCAGGGCGCCGGGACCGAGCGCGGTGCTATCGTCTGATCACCATCCGTTGATCGGGAGAGAGTCAAATGCCCAGACGCAAGCGCCATCGGGGCCGCACTGCCGTTCCCGCGCGCCCGCGTCCGGCCGAGGGGCTGGGCGAGGCTGACTCGCTCATGCGCCACAAGCGCTGGGCCGAGGCGCGCGACCTTCTGGAAGCGCTCGCCCGGCGGGCCCCACGTGACGTCGAAGTCCTGGTCGACCTGGTGAACGTCTCCTACGAGCTCCAGGATTGGCGAGGCTATCAGCGCGCGGCCGAGCGACTGATCACGCTGACGCCGGATGACCCCGAGCTTACGCTGGGACTCGCCGGGGCGTACCTGTCCAACATCCATCCGGCGCTGGCGCTGCGCACCTTCCGCCGGTTCCTCGACCGGTACCCGGTCCATGGCCGGGCCGACGAGGTCCGGAAAACCGTGGCCGACCTGGACGCGCGGATGCCCGATCTCCTGAGTCAGCTCGGGCTGTCTGGCGAGGACGCGCTCGATCTGGCCGTACTGCACGAGGAGGCGCAAGCGCTGCTGGAGCAGGGCAGCTATCGCGAGGCGCAGACGACTGCTGAGCGCCTGCTCCGTCGCCGGGCGGATTTCGTACCCGCGCTCAACAATCTGGGCCAGCTCCATGCCATTGAAGGGCGGTTCGACCGGGCGATCGCGACCGCGGAGCGGGTGCTCGCCGTCGATGCAGAGAACGTCCATGCCCTGTCTAACCTCACGCGATTCTGCTGCTTGCGCGGCCGCGTCGACGAAGCCGGGCCGTGGGCAGATCGACTCATCGCGATCCGGTCGGAGCGGGCAGACCGATGGATCAAGCAGGCCGAGGCGCTGAGCTATCTGGGCGACGACCAGGGGGTGCTGGACGCCTTGCAGGGCGCCGAACGGGCGGGCATCGTAGACGCTCCGCTGGGCGAGCCACTGCTCTATCACCTCGCCGCGGTTGCCACCATGCGGCTCGGTCGCGAGGGCGAGGCTCGCCGGCTCTGGCAGCGGGCGCTCAAGCAGACTCCCGGTCTGGAGGTGGCGGCAGCAAATTTGGCCGACCTGCGCCAGCCGATCGGCGAGCGCCATGGTCCCTGGGCCTTCCCTTTCGTGAACTGGGTCCCCCAACGCGCGCTGGGCGATCTGGCGGCGCTGATCAAGCCGGCCTCCGGGCGGGACGACGACCAGGTGGTAACCCGGGCCGTGCGACGCTTCCTGCGCCAGCACCCGGAGATTCCGAGCCTGGTGCCGCTGCTGCTCGATCGCGGCGACCCTCAGGCGCGCGAGTTTGCGCTGCGCATCGGGCTGCTGGCGGAGACGCCGGAACTGCTATCCGCCCTCCTCGACTTCGCCCTGGGCCAGCGCGGGCCTGATGCCATGCGCCAACAGGCGGCTCAAGCGGCCAGCAAGGGCGGGCTGCTCGCCCCGGGGCCGACCCGATTGTGGTTGCAGGGCCAGTGGCAGGAGGTAATGCAGTGGAGCTTCGAGGTCCATGGCGAGCCGTCGTCGCAGCTTGCGCCGCGGGCTCGGCAGTGGCAGGAGGCAGCCGTGCTAGCGTTGCGCCGCGGCGATAGCCAAGAGGCCGAACGGCTGCTCGAGCGCGCGCTCGAGGTCGAGCCTGAGGAGCCCAGCCTGCTGAACAACCTGGCCGCCGCGTATGGGCAGCAGGGGCGCACAGAAGCGGCCCAGGCGGTCATCCGTCGCGTACACGAGCGTCACCCCGACTACCTATTTGCTCGCGTGAGTCTGGCGCAACTGGCCTCGCGGCGCGGTGATCTCGACGAGGCCAGAGCCTTGCTCGAACCGCTGCTGTCTCGACGGCAATTTCACTTTAGCGAGTTTGCCGCCGTGTGCAACGCGCACATCGAGCTTGCCCTGGCGGAGGGTAACCGCGAGGCGGCCCGCTCCTACCTCGAGCTCTGGGCAAACGCCGACCCGGACAACCCCGGGATCGAGTCCTGGCGACGACGCCTCGATCAGCACGGCTGGCAGCGATGGCTCCCCGGCCGGCGCCACCGAGCCCGCTAATCATGGGCAGCCAACAAGCCCAGCGAGCACTGGCGGCAAGACCCTGATCCGTCGGGCCGACGGGGGTTGCCGACCTCCAGACTGGAGCGCGCGAGCCGGAGGAGTAGGTGGAAGCAGAAGAGACCGATGGCGGCGAGGCAGCCGGAGCCCTTGGCGCGCTGCTGCTTCTTGCCGCTGGCGCTCTTCCCGCGGACGTACTGCCTCCGATGTGAGTCTCGACGCCCGCCAACTCCCAGCCCTGTGCACCGAGCTCGTTCAACAGTGCACCCGAATGGTATTCGGGCTGGGAGTTAGAGCCTCCGCCTCGCCAACAAGCTCCCCATCGCGCCCCACGCTGTCGTGCCACTCGCCCGCCGCGTAATCGATGAAGACCTCAAGATACTCCCACTTCTGCATGATGCCCTCCTCGGCCTCAGCTCATTGGCCTTCTCAGCAGCGACCGGGCAGGTCGAACGGCTGAACAGCGAGTGGGCCGGCCGCTGCCGGTGCGATCGGATACCGCCGTTTCTACTGCCCGATGGTCGGCTGGCCGCCGCTCGCACTGCCCTCGGGCACGCTGTGGGAAGCCGGCTCGCGCGGCGGGGTGGCGAGGTCCTTCATGGAGCAGCCCATCGCGGCGAGAATCCGCCGCAGCGTCGTGAACGTGACGTCGTGGCGGCCGTGTTCAATGCGCGACAGGCTCTGTGGCGCAAGACCGGCGCGCTCGGCCAGCTCCTTGCTACTCAGGTGTCGGCCCTCGCGCAGCTCCTTGATGCGCCGTCCGATCTGCCTAGCCTCTTCCCTAGCAGCCGCGGCGAGGTGTCCGGCATACGCTCTGTCGGTCAGGGCGCGGATGGTGGACCAGGGAACCTCGACCTGGCCCTCGGCGGTCGGTACGGCGATCTCGTAGGGGTCGACGGCCATGGCGTCCCAGGCTGCGCCACGAGTGTCTGGCGGGAGCACGCGCTGAGCGTCAACCTGTACGCACGATCCGTCCTCGAAGCACACGACGAGGTCGTCCCCCTGATGGCTGACTGAGGCGATCCGCTGATATTCGCGTAGGCTCCACGGCGCCGTGACACTCACTCGACAAGCCTCCATCGGTTCAGGCGGTCCCACTCCGAACAGGTCTCTTCGAGATGGTCCAATTACAGCTCGCGCGCCGGCCGCGGCAGCTCGTCACCGGCGAGCACCCACAGCGTTGGCAACGCCACCTGGGTCGAGCCGTCGGACCAGCGGACGTGGCAGTGGGGGAGATGGTGCGGCTGTCCGGCCTCGGCATAGACGTACACGCTGAACCGGCCGCGCCCAACGACCCGTACCACGCCTCAACTATGAACGTATACGTTCACCGCGGCAAGGTGGCTAGTGGGCGCCTTCGCGCTTCTTCTGGCAGTTGACGCAGAGGGTCGCGTGCGGGCGGGCCTCGAGACGCTCTCGAGGGATCGGCTCTCCACACTCCTCGCAGATGCCGTAGCGGCCTTCGGCTCGTCGTTGGATCGCTTCCTGAACCTGGTGCTCCTCCTCCTCGACGATGCCCTTGATGGTGTAGTCGACCTCGCGCTGAATGGTCATGTCCGCGATGTCGGCCGGGTGCTGGTCGACAGCGCTCAGCTCGCCGGCAACGTCGCGCTGATCGCCGGCGAAGGTGGTCGAATCAACGAATTCGCGCAGCCGCTCAACCTCCTGGGCTTTCTGGGCGAGCGGGTCGTCGGTAGATCCCGGGTTTTCAGTCATCGGTCCCTCCACGCGGCTCGGCAGGGTTGGCTGGCCGTGACCACGTCGCGTTGCAGGGTACGTGCCATCCGGCAGTCTGCGCAAGTCGCGGACACGCGCTTCCGCAAGCGCGCCTCGGAACACTGGCACGGGACTTGCGCTCACAGTGGGTGGCGCGGGAGGAGCGTCACCACTCTCGCGTGATAAGGAGCAGGCTTATGCAGCCGTTACCCGTACGTGATTGGGGAGAGGCGTTCCTGACCTCAATGGCCAGCGCGCTGGCCCTGTTGTTGGGAGCGATCCCGAAGATCATCGGCTTCCTGGTCATCCTGATCATCGGCTGGATCCTGTCGGGCATCCTGGCGACGGCGGTCGCATCACTGCTACGAGCGGTGCGCTTCAACGATCTCGCGCAGCGGTCCGGCTTCAGCGGTTTCATCCGTCAGATGGGAATTGAGAATGACGCGGCCGGCATGCTCGCAAGCCTGGCGAAGTGGTTCGTTCGGCTCATCGTGCTGGTTGTCGCCTTCGACGCCCTGGGTCTGCCGGCCGTCTCGCAGGTGCTCCAGCAGCTTCTGCTCTGGCTGCCGAATCTGGTCGTGGCGATGGTCATCCTGGTGATCGCCGGGCTGGCGGCCAACGCGCTGCATGGCCTGGTGCGGGGAGCCACGGCCCAGGCCGGGCTCGGCAACCCCGACCTGCTGGCCAACGTCGCCCGCGTCGCCGTCTGGGGTTTCGCGATCGTCGTCGCGGTCAACCAGATCGGGGTGGCCGAAACGCTGGTCAACACGCTCTTCATGGGCCTGGTCGGGGCGCTCGCCCTGGCTCTCGGGCTCGCTTTCGGGCTGGGCGGACGGGAGACGGCCGGCCAGATCGTGTCAGGCTGGTATCGCCAGGGTCAGCGAGCCGCCCCCAGACTGGCCCAGGCCGCGGAAGCCGCCAGCCAGCAGGCCCAGTCTTCGACCCAGTCGATGCGGACCGGTATGGGGTCGCCAGGCGGATCCGCGGTCGCCACGGGCAACGGCCCGACGACCCGTCCCGACCTCGACCGACCGCCGACGTCGCGCCCCACAGCCTGAGACCCACGCCTCGAGCGGACCGGAGACGGCCCCGCCGGTTCTTGACCGGTGGGGCCGTCTTGTTCTAGGGGCGGGCCGGCGGGCGTGGGCCACCCGGGCGGTGGTCCAGGGGCCTCGTCGCAGGATCGGCGATCACGGCGTCGCCCGGGCCCACGACCGCCCCACTCGAGATTGGGGTCGGGACGCCGGGTACCCGCACGATCACGTTGCGAGTCCAGAACAGAAACGCCACGACCACCAGGACGAACAGGAGCAGGGCCAGCTCAGATCTCGACATCACGCCCGTTGTCCGAAGTGACGGTTGACCTCCATCTGGACGCTGGTATACTGATCGCAGTCGGGGGGTGTCACGAGATCTGCTGCGTGCTCGTGTGACTCAGGCTCGGTTCTCGCATCAGCGCGGACAGAGCGGAGGGTGAGGCGAGCCCGAACATGGATAGTACCGCGCCTGATAGCCACACCACCGCCCCCACCTCGCGTCGCGCCCGGCCGGTCCGATGCAGGGTCTGTACGATTCGCATCGGCGAAGGCTACCAGGAGACGCGGCCGATCGCCCTACCCGATGCGAAGGGTGTCATCTGCTGGTCCTGTTACGAATCCCTCCGACGCCTGGCCGAGCGGCGCGCCGTACAGGTGGATGGGGACGACCCACGTGCCCGCTAAGGCATGGTTCAAACTGGCCCGGTTGAGCTTGACACTTGGGCCTCGGGTAGGGGCGGTTCGCGAACCGCCCCTACCTGGTCGCACGCTCGGCTCGATTTCCAGACTGTCAAGTACGTTTGAACCATGCCTAAGCACTGGAGTGGGACCGACGATGCTGGCGCCGGTCTGGTCGCGCTGATGGCGCCGACGGACAGCACCTTGAGCCCCCGCATGTTTTGCGCGCTCTCGATGCATATCGAGAGCCGGATGCCGTGGAAGCTGCGCAAGAAGCACGCGGCCCACGACGAGGTCCAGGCGCTCAAGCTGAAGTTCCTGGACCTGGCGGTCCAGCTCGATCCCGCCCCGGAGGAGTTCGAGCGGGTGCTCGTCGAGGCCGCCCTCGAAGAGCCCACCGACGGTCCGGCCCGGGGTGTCGTGACCGACATCCTGCTCGATTGGGAGATGGTCCGCGCCAACCCACGCGCGGCGATGTGGATGCTAGACCAGTCGGCCGCGCCGCCGGAGGAGCGCAAGCGGCCGCGGCGCGCCCGCGACGCGCCGGACGAGTAGGCCTACGACGACCATCCCTACGTCGAGCTGGCGTGGTCTGCCGCTCGTACAACGTCCCCGCCTACGAGCACACGCTCCGAGGACTCACCGAATCGTAGAGGTGGATGCCGTACGTTTTTGCAGGATCAGGCGCGGGCGGCCTCGCATCGGTCCGGGAGTTCGGCGCGGAGGCCGAGCCGCCTGGCACCCTCCCGGGTCCGTCGGTGCATGAGCTGGGCCGCCTCGGGCTGGAGTGCGCCCACCCAGAGAACCATCTCGCCCGGCCCGCCGCGAGCCAACCGGACGGTCACCGCGCGGCCCTTGACGAGGAACCGGGCGGTCGCCCCATCTGAACGGGGCTGGACCACCAGGGTGCCAGGGTCCGCCCGGATGCGGCGTCGGTCGCCGAGCAGTCCGCTCGCTCGCACGTTCGCCCAGACCGTCGCCTTGCTGAGCGGGCATCCGAGGTGGCCGAGGTGCTCGCGAATCCCATCGTAGGAGAGACCGAGCCAGTACAGCAGGACGCTCACCTGGCGGAGGCCGATGGTCTGGCGAGCGGCGTCGACGCCGCTCGGATACAGTCGCATCGTCTTGCGGCAACGCTTGCAGATGAACCGCACCACCGGCGCTCGCGCCGTCGCCGGGTCCTTTAGAGCCTTGGTCGCATGCTGATGGAGGTTGAAACCCTGGGACCCGCATCGCTCGCAGCGATCCGGCCGCTGCCCCTCCAGCCCGCCGCCCGGTGCGCGAAACGTTACCGCGATGTCCATGCCTGACGCTCCTTCCCCCACTCGGGCAGATCATCGGCTGCGTGCTGCGATGGAGAGCGTACCAGCAGCGGTTTAAGGGACCCTTAAGGGTGGGTACGTGGACCCTAAACTACAGGTTAACGTTCGGTGTACATTGGTATGACGGTCGACAGCGTCTCCACCAGGCGTGCGCATGCATCCAGCGGTCGAGCCGCCAGACGCACGTGGCGCGGGAGGCCAAAGGAAGCGCAATCGCGCACGAGGATCCCCCGGCCGAGCAGGCGTCGACGCAGCTCTGGCACATCGCCGACCTCGACCAGCCAGAAGTTGGTGCGAGAAGGCAGGCAGCGCAGGCCAACGCTCGCGAGGCCGTCGGCGAGATAGGTTCGCGCGAGACGGGCCAGCTG
>JACCZL010000045.1 GCA_013695975.1 Chloroflexota bacterium | reverse complement strand
CGTCCGCCCAGAGGTCGAACGGTGCCCGACGGGCAAGCCGCTCGAGAAAGTCCACGTCCGCCCGAGCGGCCCCCAGCGGCGTCTCGTACGCCTTGGCCGTCGCGGCGAACGGCTTCAACATCGGAGTGTGACAGGTGCCGAGCAGGATGTACAGCTCGGCAGGCTCGCGCTCGGCAAGCTCGCGGTAGCCCCAGGCGTAGGAGTGACCACCTCGATGCAGGTCGATGTGCGGGGCGACCAGCGCCCGCGGGCTCGACCCGGAAGGCGCGGCGGGTCGCCCACCGGGCCCACCCTCGACAGAGTAGCGAGCGTCGAGAAAGGCCCGCAGTTCGTCCGGCTCGTCGGGATAGGCCCGCCCGGCGTGCGCGGCCGCACGAGTCGGCGCGGCGCGAAAGGCCGCGACACTCTCCTGGAAGCGGGAGCGATAGCGTCCGCTGTCGAGCAAGTACGCCGCGTCGAGCTGCCGCACCAGCTCGCTGACCTCCTGCTCGTCGATCTGCAGGCCGCATCGCACGACGAAGGCCGCCCTGACCGCGCGGACATCGCGCCGCCCGTCGAGCAGGCTCGCCAGCAGCAGGCCAGGCTCGTTCACCATGACTTGGCCGCCCGAGGGATCCTGGCGGTCGTACAAGCACACCAGCCCCGACCCAGCCCCGTCAATGCGAACGACGTCCACCGTCGAGCGGAGTCGGGGACAGCCGGCGGCCATCAGCGCTGCCCGCTCAGGCCAGAGTTCGAGCGCTGAGCAACGCAACAGGTCTGGTGCCAAGCGGCATACGACGCTTCGCGGACTCCACGCTGGAGCGCGGGGAGAACGCGAGAACGGAAGGCCGGCGAGATCACCTTGAGGAGCGCTACGCCCAGCGATCGACGATCGGGTTGCGCAACGTCCCGATACCCTCGACCGCGACCTCCACCACATCGCCGGGCTTGAGGAACTCCGGCGGGTTGCGGGCGAAGCCGACCCCGTCCGGCGTTCCGGTCGCGATGATGTCGCCCGGCTCGAGCGTCATCCCTGCCGACAGCGACTCGATGGTGGTGGGGATGTCGAAGATCATGTAGCTGGTGTTAGAGTCCTGCTTGGTGATCCCGTTCACCCGCGTGGTGACCCGCAGGTGGTGTGGATCGGGCACCTCGTCGCGCGTCACGATCCACGGCCCGATCGGACAGGTGCCGTCGATGCTCTTGCCGCGGAAGAACTGGTTGCCGTGCATCCGCTGGACGTCCCGCACCGAGACGTCGTTGAGCACCGTGTAGCCGAAGACGTGCTCGAGCGCCTGCCCAGCCTTGATGTCGCGACCGGCCCGTCCGATGACCACGGCCAGCTCGACCTCCCAGTCCCACCGCTCGGACAGCCTCCCGTCAAAGGGGATCGGCTCCTCCGGTCCGATGACCGACGTCGTCACCTTGGAGAAGAAGACCGGGTACTCTGGCAGCTTCATCTCCGAGCCGCGTGCCCGCGCGCCCTCGGCGATATGCTCCTTGTAGTTGAGCCCGAGTGCAAACACGTTCTTCCGTGGGCGCGGGATCGGGGCCAGCAGCCGCGCGCCGCGCAGCGGCAGCAGCTCGGCTCCGCCCCCGTTCGCTTCCGCTCGCTGGACCGCCTGGCGTGCCCGCTCCCAGGCCGGCTCGCCGGCATCGATGAAGGCCAGCATATCCGATGGAACGTCCGCTTTCGCCAGATCGAGCACGCGCTCGCCGATCACAGCCCCGAGCCGTGCGCCGCCGTCTGTCCGAAAGGTCACCAATCGCATCGTCGCTCCCGTTCGAGGTCAGACCTTGCGCCCCACACCGTCGGGTCGCGTCTCAGCCGACCACCGCCATCTAACCTATACCCCCCGGACGACGCCGTGTCAAACTCGGCCGGCTTCCCGGAGCAGGCCTGCGCATGGTAGCATCCAGGCGAATTCGGCCGGGAGGTGACGCGGGGCCAGAGACCGCGGCAAAGCCAACAGCAGAGCGCCTGGCCCGACTAGCGTCGGGTGACGAGGTGGGGGTCGATCGAAAGATTCGGCGGATGGCCCCCCGGCCAGCACGGTCGTGATGGATGGAGCAAACCAGGGCGGCGACTGCCTGACAAATCCCATCCAGGGTGCGGCGGAACCTACCGTTCCGTCTGTTTTGCCGCGCGGACGCGAAGCGGCCCATTGGGTCGATCTCGCCCAATTTCACACTCCGCGCCTTCGCCGGCCTCACTTGAGTGAGGCTCGTTATGTGTGGCATCTTCGGCTACGTCGGCATCCGCGACGACGCTCCCCAGCTCGTGCTCGCCGGACTCAAAAAGCTCGAGTACCGAGGCTACGACTCCTGGGGCATCGCCGCGAAAGACAACGGTCGCGTTCAGATCGAGAAGCGGGTCGGCAAGATCGGGGACGCCGTCACCACCCTCCGTCCCAGCCACGTGGGACTCGGCCACACCCGCTGGGCAACCCACGGCGGGGTGACCGACGCCAACGCCCACCCGCACGTCGACTGCACCGGCCGCCTGGCGATCATCCACAACGGTATCATCCAGAACTTCCGCGAGCTGCATCATGATCTGACCGCCCGCGACCACACCTTCCGCTCCGACACCGACACCGAAGTCGTGGCCCACCTGGTCGAGGAAGAGCTCGAAAACGCGGCAGACGGCCCCCAACGACTAGTCCTAGCGCTGATGGCGGCCTTTCGGCGCCTGACCGGCCTCAACGCCGTGGCGGCGCTCGATGTCGCGAGCGGCCACCTGGCCGCCGCGAAAAGCGGCTCGCCCCTCACCCTCGGCTGGACCGAGGGCGGCGCCCTCCTCGCCTCGGACTATTCGGCGCTGCTCGAGCACACCCGCGAGATGACTTTTCTCGACGAGCACCAGGCCGCCCTCCTCACGCCCGACGGGATCGAGGTGTACGACGTGACGACGGGTCAGGCGATCACGCCGATCGTAAACGTCGTCGCCTGGAAAGCCGAAGCCGCCGACCTGGCCGGCTTCCCGGACTTCATGACCAAGGAGATCCACGAGCAGCCCGACGTGCTCCGTCGGATCGCCCGTGAGGGCGTCGCCGACGCCGAGGCGCTGGCGCACTTGATCGAGGCCGCGTCCGAGACCCACCTGGTCGGTTGCGGGACCGCCGCTCACGCCGCGCTCGCTGGCCAGTACCTGTTGGCTCGGGTCGCCGGTCGCCGAGCCTTCTTCGCCAACGGCTCGGAGTTCGGCTACCTCGAGCGCTTCCTCGGTCCTGGCGCACTCGCCATCGCCCTGTCTCAGAGCGGCGAGACGATCGACATCCTGGACTCGATGCGGACGGCCAAGGCCCGCGGCGTCGAGCTGGCCGCCCTCGTCAACGTCGAGGGATCGAGCCTGTACCGCCTCGCCGACCACGCGATCCTGCTCGGGGCGGGACCTGAGCGCTGCGTCCTCGCGACCAAGAGCTTCACCGCCAAGCTGGGCATCCTCCTGCTCACAGCCCACGCCCTGATCGGCCAGACCGCCGTCGCCCAGGCGCTCCTCGAGCGCGCCGCCTCCGAGATCGAGGCGCTCCTTGGCGACTGGCGGCGCGACTTCATCCGCCAGATTGCCGAGCGGATCTATCGCCAGGAGCACCTCTACATGATCGGGCGTGGCCCGAGCTATCCGCAAGCGCTCGAAGCGGCGCTCAAGGTCAAGGAGGTCAGCTACGTCCACGCTGAGGGCTTTGCCGGTGGCGAGCTCAAGCACGGCGTCATTGCCCTGATCGAGCCCGGCACGCCCTGCCTCGTACTGGCGCCCGACGACGAGACCCGAGACGACGTGATCTCGGGCGCCATGGAGGTCAAGGCCCGCGGCGGCCACATCATCGGCGTGAGTCCGAGGCCGGATCCCGCCTTCGACGACCACATTCCAGTCGCCGACGTCGGCGAAGCCAGTGGCCTGGTCCAGGCCGTCCCCGGCCAGCTCCTCGGCTACTACCTCGCCCTCCTGCGCGGCCACGACCCCGACAAACCCCGCAACCTCGCCAAGAGCGTCACCGTAAAATAGGGCCACGCCATCTTCACCGCGTGGCGAAGTGAGATGCGAAGCACGCGGGAGGCCGTGAAGAAGGATGACCGCGGACAACATGATCACGGAAACTCAATCGGGCCGCCTCGCCACGCCCAGCGCGCGGGCCGCTCTCGGCTGGCTCGCCCCCGCCCTGGGGGTTGTCTGACTCGTATTCATCACCGTCTCTTACCTGCAGCTCGCCGTGGAGGCCCTGACCCGAAAAGGCGAGCTCGCAGCGCGAGACATCGCGCCGCTGCTGCTGGGGATCGCTGGACTCGCCATGGTCGGGCTGGTCATCGGCGTGACCCGAAGCCCCAGTTGGAGCGCCGGCTACGCGGTGGCTGTCCTCGGCCTCGGGGCAGCGGCCGTGCTCGGGATGCTCACGGCGGGCGGCGCCGCCTGGCCCGTGGCAGTCGTGCTCTGGCTGGTCTTCCTCGGCGCGGCGGCAGGTGGGCGTTTGCTCGACCGACTTTTCTCCGGCGGCGGTGCTCCCATCGGGCTGGAGCGGGCGACGTTCGGGCTGGCCCTGGCGTTCGGGCTCGCCAGCCACGCCATGCTCGCCCTGGGGCTGCTGGGCCTGCTCCACGCTCCGCTCATCGCCGCCGTCCTGCTGGGCCTGTCGGCGCTCGTTCGACGCGACCTGCTGGCGATCGGCCGCGACGGTTGGCGGGGAGCGGCTG
>JACCZL010001021.1 GCA_013695975.1 Chloroflexota bacterium | reverse complement strand
GCTCTCGGCGGTGAACGTCGACAACCTTCAGGCGGTGGAGCGGGCATGGCTCCAGACGTACGTCGTGCGCCTGAGCTCAGAGCGGATGCGAGAGATCGACCGCGCGATCCATTTCGCGCTCGGGCTGAGGAACTGCCCGACGCGGCTGAGCTAATCGGCCGAGCGCGCCGACCGACCGCCGAGTAGAGCCTATGGGGCACTCGCCGACCGCGCGGCCTCCGCGTCGGTCCTCTCTTCGAGCGCTCGGAGCTCGTCTCCCGACAGCGTCTTCTTCCCGCCCGCCCGCTCGGTCAGGCGCCGAGCGAGCTCGGTCCCGCGGAACCGGCCCCGGCGGTCAAACAAGTCCGGATGGCGCGCCCGCAGCAGCGCTTCCAGGCGATCGCCGACCTTGCGCAACTCCGCGTCAGCTTCCCTCAGGCGCCGCCGCCGCTCGTCGGCCGGCAGGACCTTCGACCGTTCTCCAGGCGCGTCGAGGTCCGTCTGTTCAGGAACCAGAATGATGACCCGGACGCGACTGGGGCCGGCGATCGGCAGCCGTTCGTCCAGATGGAGCTGCTGCTCGGCGTCGATCGTGCCGGTCATCTCGAAGGCCTTCGAGCTGGCGTTCATTGCTCCCCGCTCCCTTCGATGACGCCGGTGCCACCGCCACTGAAATGTACCACGCTGATGGCCCGGGCAGTCGGACCGGGGCGCACGGCGAGTGCCCCTACACGTTTGGGCCGAGGTAGGCGCCGTGCTCGGCGAGGGTCTGGCGGAGCCAGGGGATCGGGACCTGGCGTGGAGGCACGCCTTCCTGGAGGGCGAGGGCGGAGGCGGTGCCGGCAGCCTCGCCCATCGCGAACGAGGGGGGCATCACCCGGATCGCCCCCAATGCCTCGTGGGTCGCCGAGACACAACGGCCGGCCACCAGGAGCTGCTCGACGCCGAGCGGCACCAGGCAGCGGTAGGGGATCTGGTAGGCGTTGGCCGTCTCGCCCTTGTTCGAGATGCCGCCGCCGGCGCCCTTGGGATCGTGAATGTCGATCGGGTAGGCGCAGTAGGCGATCGTGTCCTCGAAGTCGCGGCCGCTGATCAGGTCCTCCAGCGTCAGGGTGTACTCGCCGTCGATCCGCCGCGTCTCGCGGACGCCAACCTGGGCGGCCGTGTCGATCAGGGTGCACTCGGCGAAGCCGGGGACGTACCCACGCAGGAAGCGGAAGATCTCCATGACCTGACGACGCCCCTCGACCTCGGCCCGGGTGAGATCCTCGACCTTCGTCCCATCGACGCCGAGGATCCGGCTGACGTTGACCCGCCAGACGCCCTCCTGGGGGCTCTCGTAGAGGCTCAGCCGCTCGCGCGGGATCGTGTAGTCGCCGTTGGCCTGGGCGGCTCGGATGCAACTGCTAAAGGCCATCCGCTGCTCGATCTCCTCCGGGTGCGCGCGGAAGTAGGCGTCGACGCCAGCGCGGTCGACGTTGCCGACGCGGAAGAACATCGTCATCGGCTGGGTCAGCCCGTCCGACGCGCGGCCCTGCTTGAATGGGACGCCGGCTCGGGCGGCGACGTCGGCGTCGGCCGAGCAGTCGACGCTGCTCCCAGCCAGGATCGCCTGGAGACCGCCCTTGTTGTGGAGGATCGCGCCGCGGACGGCGCCCGCGTCCACGATCGGGTCGATAAAGGACGTGTGGAGCAGCAGCTCGACGCCGTGCTCGAGGCACAGCTCGGCGCTGGCCAGCTTCATCGCCTCAGGGTCGAAGGGGGTGACGCCGGTGTGGCCGTGCTTCATGTAGGCCGACTTCGCGACCGCGGCCGGCACTTTCGAGGGATGGACCGCGCCACCGGTCGCCTCCATCCGCCGGACCAGCTCGTCGAAGACGCCCCGAATGAGCTGAGTCTTCCCGTCGGCGCTGAAGGAGGTCATGAACGGCCCGACCAGGCTGGCGGTGGCGTTGCCGCCGAGGAAGCCGTAACGCTCGACCAGGACCGTCCTCGCCCCGGTCTTGGCGGCCCCAACCGCCGCCCCGATCCCAGCCGGCCCACCGCCAATCACCAGGACGTCGCACTCCCGAACGACCGGGACGTGGGGGCGATAGTCGATGGTCTGCATCCCTCCTCCTTCGAGCATCCGTCTCACGGAGATAGTACACCCCGGTTCGTCGCGCGACCGGCCGGGAATGCGGCGGCCGCGCACGGTGTTGTCATCGTCAGGACTTGCCGGCTACGATTCCGACTAACTGGACCGACAATGTCAACATCTGCTGGGGAGGTACCCGCGTGACGAAGCCGATCGGCATCCTCTATGAGCATCCCGAGTGGTTTCGGCCGCTCTTCGCCGAGCTTGACCGCCGCGGCCTGCCCTACGCCAGGATCCCGGCCTACGCCCACCAGTTCGACGCCGCCGCCCGCACGGCCCCCTACAGTCTGGTGGTCAATCGGGTCAGCGCGTCCTCCTACCTGCGGGGCCACACGGCCGCGATCTTCCACGCCCGTGAGTACCTGGCCCATCTCGAGCAGATCGGGGTACCGGTCGTCAACGGGACCGGCGCCTACGCCCTGGATATCTCGAAGGCCCGTCAGCTCGTTCTGCTGGCGGCGCTGGGCCTGCCGTACCTGCCGAGTCGGGTCGTCAATCACGTCGGCCAGATCGAGCCGGCCGCGGCGGAGCTGGCCTATCCGATCATCGTCAAGCCCAACATCGGCGGCAGCGGGGCGCTGATGCGCCGCTTCGAGACGCCGGCCGAGCTGCGGACGGCGGTGTCCGCGGGCGAGGTGGACGCCATCCTGGGCCTCGACCACACGGCCATCGTGCAGGAGTACCATCCGCCTCGGGGCGGGTCGATCGTGCGAGTGGAGGCGCTGGACGACCGCTTCCTCTACGCCATCCGGATCCACAACGACCCGAGCCAGGGCTTCAACATCTGCCCGGCCGACATCTGCCAGACGCCGGCCGACGAGGCGCCCGCGCCCGACGACTTCGCGCTCTGTCCGGCCGACGCGCCGGCCAGGTCGTCACGCAAGATCGAGGTCGCCGATCCGCCAACCTGGGTGGTCGAGGCGGTGCTGCGAATTTTCCGAGCCGCGAACGTCGACGTTGGCGGAGTCGAGTACCTCGAGAGCGAGCGCGACGGCCAACTCTACCTCTACGACGTGAACGCCCTTTCGAACTTCGTCACCGACGCCCCCAGCCTGGTCGGCTTCGACCCCTTCGAGCGATTCGTCGACTACCTCGAGCGCCGCGCGTGCCTGCTCAATCAGGCGCTCGTCGGGGTGGCGTCGTAAAGCGCGCCGCATTCCCTTGACGCGAGAATTGTGCTATACTGGCATTGCTGGTTCGTTTCGCTGGCCGGCCACTCGGGCTGGGCAAGAGCGTGCGGCACGCATGTGTCGCTCCCGTTTCCTCTCGTAGACTCGCGCTGACGGAACCGCCAAGCCCATTGTAGGAGTCAGCGTTGAGTTACGCCGACAAGACCTTGACCTGTCGCGATTGCAGTCAGGCATTTGTATTCACGAGCGGGGAGCAGGAGTTCCACGCTTCAAAGGGGTTCCAGAACGAGCCCTCCCGCTGTCCGGACTGCCGTAGCGCCCGCAAGGCGTCCCGCGGCGAGAGTGGCGGCTACAGCTCCGGCGGCTACGGCTCCGGCGGCTACGACCGACAGGAGCGCCAGATGTTCTCGGCCACCTGCTCGGAGTGCGGGAACGAGGCCCGGGTGCCCTTCCAGCCCCGTGGCGACAAGCCGGTCTACTGCTCGGACTGCTTCTCCAAGCAGCGCAGCTCGAGCAGCTCGTACCGCTAAGTCACCGACCAGATCGGTAACGACGGTCAGGGACGGGGGTGGGGATGTATCCCCGCCCCCGTCTTTGCGCTACCATGATTTCCGGCAGATCGTTGCCGGGGACCCCTCGGCGTGTGCGCTGAGGGGTCGACGCAAGCACGTGGAGGACGTCATGGGTGACAAGGGGAAAGGCAAGGACAAGGGCAAGACCAAAAAAGCCCCGAAGGCCGTCAAGACCGGGCTCAGGCCGCACGAGCAGCGCCAGCAACAGGACTCGCTGAAGAAGCCCGAGTAATCGGCGCACGACGACGGTGAGGTCGCCCGCGTCGGCTCGACGGGGTAGCTCGGGGACGCAGGTCCCGCTCCTGGTAGCCGGGGGCCTGGCCCGCGAGAGGCGCTAGCCCGGGGCGGGGTTGTTGGGGGTCGCGTGATGGGGCTGCTACTGCCGTCGGTGGAGGAGGCGCTGGCCGCCTGGGGGCGGCGGGTGCGCGAGAACCGCGAGCAGGTCGACCGAGTCCGAGAGGTCGAGGATGGCGCGGACTTCTACGGTCCGGTCTCCTCGATGTTCCGGGCCGATCCGCGCCGCGAGGATGATCCGGCCCTCGAGGTCCTACGCTCACTGGTCGAGTCGGGGGAGACCTGGCTGGATATCGGGGCGGGCGGTGGGCGCTACGCCCTGCCGCTGGCCCTGCTGGCCGGCGAGGTGATCGCGCTCGATCCATCCGAGGGGATGCTGGCCGTCCTGCGGGAGGGGATGGCCGAGCACGGGATCCAGAACGTTCGGATCGTGCAGTCGCGCTGGCCCCCGGCCGAGCCGGTGGGGGCCGACGTGGCGCTGATCGCCCACGTCGGCTACGACATCGAGGCGATCGGGCCGTTCCTCGACGGGATGGAGGCGGCGGCCAGCCGCCTGTGCGTGGCGGTCCTGCTCGAGCGCCAGCCGACCTGGACGCTGGACGCCCTCTGGCCGGCGGTCCACGACCAGCAGCGGGCGACGCTACCGTCGCTGCCGGACTTCCTCGCCCTCCAGGCAACCCGCGGTCGCGCATGCGACGTACGGCGGGTCGGGCGCACCCAGCAGAGCTACGAGAGCCTGGAGCAGGCGATCGCCTTCGCCCGCCGCCAGACCTGGGTCCGGCCGGGCGGCGACAAGGACCGCCGCCTGCAAGCGGCCGTCGCCGAACGGCTGATCGAACAGGACGGCCGTTACGCCCTGTCCTGGGAGCCGACGCCGGTCGGGATCGTCACCTGGGAGCCGCCGAGCGCGGCGGATACCTCCCAGGGAGAGCGGGAGTAATCAGGAGGGGCAAGCATGGCCAGAGGCAAGGCGGCGGTCTTGGATCAGCCGTTGGGGACGTTCACCGTCGAGGAGTTCGACGTGCCGGAGCCGGCTCCGGGAACGGTGTTGCTGCGGATGGAGCTGGCGGGGTGCTGCGCGACCGACGCCCACGCCTATCTGGGATGGTGGGAGACGCCGTTTCCAGTCATCCTGGGGCACGAGAACGTCGGCGTGGTCGAGCGGATCGGCGCGGGCGGACAGCAGGACTACCTGGGACGCGAGCTGCGAGTCGGCGACCGGGTGATTACGCGGACCGGGTCGTGCGGGCAGTGCTACGAGTGTCGGGCGTTGCGGCTGCCGCGTCGCTGTCGCAATCGCGCCGTCGTCCACGGCTACAATGCCCTCAACGCGGCCCCGTTCAGCGGCGGCTACGCCGAGTATCTGTACCTGAGCGCGCCCCAGTCGACCTTCATCCTCAAGGTGGACCTGCCGCCGTCGATCGCGGCGCTGCACGAGCCGCTCGGGGTGGGGGCACACGCCGTTCGGCGGGCTCAGCCGAAGCTGGGCGACACGGTGGTGGTCCAGGGCAGCGGGGCGATTGGGCTGTTCACCCTCGGGCTGGCACGGCTGGCCGGGGCGAGCCGGATGATCGTCGTCGGCGGGCCGGCCGAGCGGCTCGAGCTGGCGCGAGCCTTTGGGGCGGACGTGACGATCGACATCGCCGAGC
>JACCZL010001014.1 GCA_013695975.1 Chloroflexota bacterium | reverse complement strand
CGTCCGCGACGACCCGAACCCACGCGTCGCCCGCCTGGCCAAGCCCGGCCCGAACCGCGCCCGTCGCGGCGCCGTCCATTGCCCCGTAGCTCAGGTGGGTAGAGCAGCGGTCTCCTAACCTCGCGCCGCCCGCAACGCTCCCGCCTGGATAGGGGATGCGGCAGACTCGACGCTAGCTGGATCCTGCCTATGCTGTTACTGGACTTGGCTGGGCGCGGGTGCGGACGATGTGGATGCCGATGACGACGGCGAAGAGGACGATGCCGATGACGTCGGTGATGGCGCTGGCGTAAAACATCAGCAGGCCCGCGACGACGGCCATGACGCGCTCGGGGAGGTTGGTGGCGCGCCGGAGCCAGCCGCCGAAGCCGACTGCCAGGGCGGCCACGCCGATCGCGGCCGTCAGCGTCGTCTGGATCACGTCGCCGAGCGGCGACTGGAGCAGCAGCCCGAGCCCCTCGGGGCTCAGGGTGTAGATGAAGGGCACCAGAAAGGCCGGCATGGTGTACTTCCAGGTCAGCATCATGGTTCGGAACGGGTTGCCGCCGGTGAGCGCCGCCGCCGCGAACGGAGCCAGTGCCGTGGGCGGGCTGACCTCTGAGAGCACCGCTGATCGGGGCGAAGCCACGCCCAGCGCTTGGGCCGCGCGGCTGCAAAGAGCGTGCCAGGGGCGCCCCACCGGAGGGGCTTGTGGCTGTGCCCCGCCTCACGGGGCGCGCGGCACAGTTTGTGCCGCCGAAGAGGCTACCCAGGAGGTTGCCGTGACGCTTCAACAGGCGCCGACCCACGCCGACGGCAGACAGCCGCTCGAGCGATCGCTCCCGACCGATTTTTACTTGATCGACGAGCTACTCACGGACGAGGAGCGGCGCATTCGCGACCGCGTCCGAGCCTTCTGCGACCGCGAGGTCGCGCCGATCATCAACGACTACTGGGAGCGGGCGGAGTTCCCCTTCGAGCTGGTACCCAGGTTTGCCGAGCTTGGCGTGGTCGGCGGGACGCTCCAGGGTTACGGCTGTCCGGGCATGAGCTCGGTGGCGTGGGGTCTGGTGAACATGGAGCTCGCTCGCGCCGACGCCAGCGTCCAGACGTTCTACAACGTCCATTCGGGCCTGGCGATGATCTCGATCGCGATGCTCGGGTCGGAGGAGCAGCGACAGCGCTGGCTACCGGCCATGGCGAGGATGGAGCAGATCGGTGCCTTCGGCCTGACCGAGCCCGAGCACGGCTCCGACTCGGTACGGCTCGAGACGAGCGCCCGCCGCGACGGGGCCCACTACGTCCTCGACGGGGCCAAGCGTTGGATCGGCAACGGCTCCTTCGCCGACCTGGTCATCATCTGGGCGCGCGACGACGACGGCAAGGTCGGCGGGTTCGTCGTCGAGAAAGGGACGCCCGGTTTCGAGGCCGAGGTGATGACCGGCAAGATCGCCAAGCGCGCGGTCTGGCAGGCGGACATCAAACTGCGTGGTGTGCGAGTCGCGGCCGATAACCGCCTGGCCGACAGCCGCTCCTTCAGGGACACGACCCGAGTCTTGACGGCGACCCGCTCCGGCGTGGGCTGGACGGCGCTCGGCCACGCCCTCGCCGCCTATGAGGCGGCCGTGGCCTACACCGGCGAACGCGAGCAGTTCGGTAAGCCCCTGGCCGCCTTTCAGCTCGTCCAGGAGAAGCTAGCGGGGATGCTGGCGGAGATCACCAGCATGCAGTTGCTCTGCCTGCGGCTGAGCCAGTTGGCCGAGGCGGGCAAGATGACGCCCGCGATGGCCTCGCTGGCCAAGCTGAACAACTCGCGCAAGGCCCGCCAGATCGTCGCCGACGCGCGGGACCTGCTGGGCGGCAACGGCATCTTGCTCGAGTACCACGTGGCTCGGCACTTCGCGGACATGGAGGCGGTCTTCAGCTACGAGGGCACCGATCACATCCAGGCGCTGCTCGTCGGGCGGCAGATCACCGGCATCCAGGCGCTTTCATAGCGGAGCGGATGGGCTGGGCCGCGTGGCTACGGACCGACTCTCGATGAGATGGCCGATTTCCGCCGCGTCGTAGCCCAGGATGTCCTCGAGCACTTCCTGGGTGTGCTCGCCGAGGAGCGGCGGGTGCCGACGGATCGTGGCAGGCGTGTCGGAGAGCGCGGCCGGGATGCCGGTCAGCCGCACGGAGCCCAGGGTTGGGTGGGGGATTTCCCGAGCCATCCCGAGGTGGGCGACCTGGGGGTCCCGGAACACCTCGTCGACCGTGTTGACGGGCCCGACCGGGATGCCGGCCGCGCGGAGGCGGGCGACCCATTCAGCCCGTGGGCGCGCTTTGACGACCGACGAGATGGCGTCGACGACCTCGTCGCGGTGGCGGACGCGCAGCTCGTTGGTGGCGAAGCGAGGATCGTCGGCGAAGTGGTCCAGGCCGCAGGCGTGACAGAACCTCCGCCACAGCGCATCGTTCGTGGCGCCGATGACGAGGTAGCCATCCGCTGCCTCGAACGCCTGGTAGGGGACGATCGAGGGATGGGCGCTGCCCCAGCGTCGCGGGATCTGACCGGCGACCAGGTAGTTGCTGGCGATGTTGATCAGCGAGGCGATCTGGACGCTCAGGAGCGACAGCTCGATCTTCTGGCCCCGGCCAGTCGACTCCCGCGCGTACACGGCCGAGACGATCATCCCAAGCGCGTAGAGTGCTGTGGCGACGTCGATCAGCGCGACGCCGGGCTTGACGGGCGGGTGGCCCTCCTCGCCGGTGATGCTCATCAGGCCGCCGGCCGCCGAGACGATCACGTCGAGGCCGGGCCGATCGTGGTCCGGCCCCGAGCTGCCGAACGCCGAGATCGAGCAGTACACCAGCCGCGGATTGAGTGGCTGCAAGTCCTCGTAGCCGAGCCCCAGCCGGTCGAGGGTGCCGGGGCGGAAATTCTCCACCACGACGTCTGAGCGCTCGGCGAGCTCGCGGATGACCCGCCGCCCATCCTCGGTCTTGAAGTCGACGGCGATGCTCCGTTTGTTGCGGTTGGTCGAGAGATAGTAGGCGCTTTCCCCGTCCACGAATGGCGGGCCCCAGGCGCGGGTGTCGTCACCCTGGACCGGATGCTCGACCTTGATGACGTCCGCCCCGAGGTCGCCGAGCACCATCGTGCAGAACGGGCCGGCCAGGATCCGCGAAAGGTCCAGCACGCGAATGCCGGCCAGCGGTCCGGACGCCGCGACCGCCGCCTGCGCTTCGCTCGTCTGAGGCGCTGATGACCGTCCCATGTGGCCGCGGGGTACTTCCATGTCTCGGTTACTCCTCTGAGGGGAGTCTTTATACTGCAGGTAGGATGCCACGATACGATGGAGGAGCTGCTGTGTTCACCTCGTTGGAGCTCGAGCAGAGCGACGGCGTCGCCGTGCTGACGCTGAGCAACCCCGACAAGCGCAACGCCATGACCCCGGAGCTGACCGAGGAGTTCCCGCGAGCCATCGAGACGATCCGGAACGACGCCGACGTTCGCGCCCTGGTCGTGACCAACCGTGGTAGCGTCTTCTGCGCCGGCGGTGACCTGCGTGGTCTCGAAGCCCAGCTCGACTGGACACCCGAGCAGAACCGCCGCTACATGGGCCACTTCTACCGCGCGTACCTCAGCATCCTGAACGTGGATGTGCCCGTGATCGGCGCGCTCAACGGCCACGCCATCGGCGCGGGGCTCTCGATGGCCCTGGGCTGCGACCTCCGTTTCGCGTCCGAGGGAGCCAAGCTCGGGGTCACCTACTTGACTCTCGGCCTGTACCCCGGGATGGGCACCACCCACCTCCTGCGGCAGACGGTCGGCTACGCCCGGGCCGCCGACCTGATCTTCACCGGCCGGGTCGTGACCGCTGCCGAGGCCCTCGAGATGGGCCTGGTCAGCCGCGTGCTCGCGAGCGACGAGCTGCTCGACGTCAGCCTGGCCACGGCGCGCGAGATCGCCGCCAAGCCGGCCAGTGGGATGCGGATGGCCAAACGGGCGCTGGTCCAGGAGAAGCTGACCGGCCTGGAGGCTGCCCTCGACCACGAGGCGACGGCCCAGATGAGCAGCTTCTCCTCGCCGGAGATGCGCCAGGCCATCGCCCAGCTCAAAGGCCGCTAACCGATGAACGCTTCCCAGGTCGTCGAGCAGCTTCTCAAGGCGCCGAAGCATCAGGCCAACGTGACGGCGTGGCCGGGTCTATCGGCTCGGGCTGCGCGCTACGCGACGGCTCGCAGCGATGGCCGCGCGCAGCCCGGAATGGTATCCTGCCGGCGCGACGAGGGAGGTGCGGATGACCACCAGGGAGGCCTTGTACCGCCTCATCGACGAGCTGCCTGAGGGCGAGCTCGATACAGCGGAGCGGCTGCTCGAGCGGCTGCGGCAGCGAGACGGAAGGCGAGTCCCCCGCGCGCTGCTCGACGCCCCGGAGGACGATGAGCCGGAAACCGAGGCGGAGCGGGTGGCCGTCTCAGAAGCCTACGAAGATCTCGCCCGGGGCGACGTGATCCCGCACGAAGAGTTGCGGCGTGAGCGGGGCTGGTGACCTGGCGCGTCGTCTGGACCAGGCGAGCGCAGCGCGACCTGGATCATCTGGACCAGACGATTGCCGATCGCATCGGGCGCGCGATCACTCGCCTCGCCGAGACCGAGCAGGGCGACGTGAAGCGCCTGCTCGGCTACGAGAACCAGTGGCGGCTGAGGGTGGGGGATTGGCGGGTCCGCCTGACGTTCGACCACGCGACCGAGAGCATCGAAGTGCTGCGCGTCCTCCCTCGCGGTAGTGCCTACCGTGACTGAGGTAGGTCCGACTACACCAAAGCTCGTTGCGATTTCACCCCGCTTCAGTAATGCCCCGGGCGCGGAGTGATCCTGTCAAGGCGCTGAGCCGGTGAATAATCCGGGTAGGATCCGTCCCGCGGGAACAGAGCGTCGCTAGGGGTGGCAGCATGAACGTCCATCACGCCGTCGGGCAGCTCATGGCAGCGCCGAAGCACCGCGTGAATGTGACGGCGTTTCGGCACCTGCCGGCGCGGGCGGCGCGGTACGCGGAGTTTCCCGAGGGGATCGACGCGCGGTTGCGGACGGCCTACGCCCGGCGGGGGATCGAGCGGCTGTACTCGCACCAGGCGGAGGCGATCGGGCACATCCTGGCAGGGCGGAACGTCGTGGTCGTGACGCCCACGGCGTCAGGAAAAACGCTCTGCTACAACCTGCCAGTCCTGGACGCCGTGCTCAAGGACCCGACAGCGCGGGCGCTGTACCTGTTCCCGACCAAGGCGCTGGCCCAGGATCAGCAGGCCGAGCTGCACGGGCTGGTCGAGGCGATCGGGGCCGACATCAAGACGTATACGTACGACGGGGACACGCCGGCCACGGCGCGACGGGCGGTGCGCCAGGCGGGGCACGTCGTGGTGACGAACCCGGACATGCTCCACACCGGCATCCTCCCGCACCACGACAAGTGGGTCCGGTTGTTCGAGAACCTGCGCTATGTGGTGGTCGACGAGCTGCACCACTACCGCGGGGTGTTCGGAAGCCACGTCGCCAACGTGCTGCGACGGCTGCGGCGGATCTGCGCCTTTTATGGGACCAACCCCCAATTCATCTGCTGCTCGGCGACGATCAGCAACGCCGACGAGCTGGGGAGTCGGCTGACCGAGTACGGTGCGTTGACCGACCTGGCGCTGGTCGGGACGACCGAGGCCTCGCCTGAGCTGGTCGAACGGGCCGAGCGGCTGGTCGATCTGCCGCTGCGGCTGGTCCAGGACAACGGCGCCCCGAGCGGCGAGAAGTTCTTGCTCTTCTACAACCCGCCAGTCGTCAACCGCCAGCTCGGGATCCGTCGCAGCTCGACCTTAATGGCCCGCGAGCTGGCGGGCCAGTTTTTGGAGGCGGGCTTGCAGACGATCGTCTTTGCCCGTAGCCGGCTGACCGTCGAGGTGCTGCTGCACTACATGCAGGAGGTGGCCCGCCGGCGGCATCTGGCGCCGGAGACGGTCCGTGGCTACCGCGGCGGCTACCTCCCGAAGGAGCGGCGGGCGATCGAGCGGGGGATCCGCGACGGGAGCATCCGTGGGGTGGTCGCCACGAACGCCCTCGAGCTCGGGATCGACATCGGCGGGCTCGAGGCGGCGGTCCTGGTCGGCTACCCGGGGAGCATCGCCAGCACCCTGCAGCAGATGGGGCGGGTGGGTCGTCGCGAGGGGGCGTCGGTGGCGGTCCTGGTCGCGACCAGCTCGCCGCTCGACCAGTTCATCATCACCCACCCAGACTACTTCTTTGGGCGGACGCCGGAAAGCGGACTGGTCAACCCGGGCAACCTGGTGATTCGGGCCAACCACCTGCGCTGCGCGGCCTTCGAGCTGCCGTTCGAGGTTGGCGAGAGCTTTGGCGGCGGGGCGAC
>JACCZL010000981.1 GCA_013695975.1 Chloroflexota bacterium | reverse complement strand
GGCCGGTGGGGGCACGCGTCTCGCCGTGCCCCTGCTACGCGAAGGCATGGCCATCGGCGTGATCGTCGTCCGACGCAGCACGGTCCGGCTCTTCAGCGACGAGGAGATTGCGCGCCTGCGGGCCTTTGCCGATCAGGCCGTGATCGCGATCGAGAACGCGCGGCTGTTCCAGGAGCTGGCCGAGCTGAACCGCACGCTCGAAACCCGCGTCAATGAGCAGGTCGAGCAGCTCGAACGGGTCGGGCGGTTGCGGCGCTATCTCTCGCCCCAACTGGCCGACATGATCGTCTCGTCCGGGGACGAGTCGATCCTCGCGAGCCACCGGCGCCAGATCAGCGTCCTGTTCTGTGACCTGCGGGGCTTCACCGCCTTCGCCGAGACCGCCGAGCCAGAGGAGGTTACCGGTGTCCTGAACGAGTTCCACGCCGCGGTGGGGGAGCTGATCCGCCAGTATGCGGGGACGCTCGACCGCTTCGCCGGGGACGGGCTGATGGTCTTCTTCAACGACCCGCTGCCGCAGGCCGATCATGCCGAGCGGGCGGTGCGGATGGCCTGCGCGATGCGCGACCGGGCGGCCGACCTCGCGCGCGGGTGGCGGGGGGCCGGCTACGAGTTGGACCTGGGGGTCGGGATCGCGGTCGGCTACGCGACGTTGGGGCGGATCGGCTTCGAGGGGCGGTACGACTACACGGCGATCGGCACGGTCGCGAACCTGGCCGCGCGCCTGTGCGGCGAGGCGGCCGGAGGGCAGATCCTAATCCCCGCCCGGCTCCACGGGATGCTCGAGGCCCTGATCGTCGCCGAGCCGGTCGGGGAGCTGGCGCTCAAGGGGTTCCACCGGTCAGTACCAGCCTTCAACATCACCGGCCTCCGAGCTGGCGCGTCGACCGAGGCTGACGGCACGACCTGAAGCGGCGTTCTCAGCCGAGCCAGCGCGGCAGCCCCGAGCTGCCCGGCCGCGTGCTCCAACGCGGATCTCGACCCCGCGGCCAGGCCAGCCGAGCCGGTGGCGAACCGCGGGTATTGAAACATCCTGTAAAGATCCGGATGCACTCGTCCATCTTCATCCGGCCGGACCTGGATCGTCACAATCCGCGCGTACACGCCAACCCTCCTCGTCGGCGCCGGTCAATCCTCCGGTGACGGACGGTTTCATGCACCCTTGATGACGTTGTGCACGGGGTGAATCTGGGGCGTCGGAACGCGGCCGCCCGCCTGTTCGAGCAAGGGCACGAGGGTCTGCCCGAAGCGATCGAACGCCTCCTGGGACTCCCATACGTCGACGACCAGGTAGCCATCCCCCTTCCGCGCGGCCACGTGGGACAGTCGCCCCGGCGGATTCCCCTGCCCGGCCGCTTCGAGCGCCTTGATGACCCGGTCGTACTCGGCGAGCCTGCCGTCCGATACGTCGTGGATCATGAGTATCGCCATGTTGCCCTCCTTCGACGGTGTGCCGACTGCTCGACAGTATAGGGTCGTGTGCGGATCTGAGCAAACGGGGCTCGTGGAGGGTTCGCGGGGTGCCCTGCGCTCCGCCGGCGTCCGTCGGCGGAGCGCAGTGGCCTGTCGCAGCAGCCCCGCCGGCTGAGGGAATCGGCGGAGCGGCGCCCGCGGCAACAGAGTCAGTATCATTGCGGAGAGACCACCTGGGGGGCAGAGCGTGGACGAGCAGCAGCGACGAGAGATCGAGGCGCAGCTTGATAAACTCGGTCGGGACGCGCAGAAGATCGCTGAGAATGCCAAGGAAGCGCTGGGCCACTTGCGCAGCGGGGACCTTCAGGTAGCGTGCGACATCGTGGCCCTAAGCCACTACCCGATCGGCCATGTCAAGGCGGATCACGACGCCCTGATGGAAGCGTTCACAGTTGCCGGGGTCGAGCCCGGCGCCGGGCGATAGGGACGGCCCTCAGCGGACAGCCGCCAGTCGGCGAGGCGGTCTGGACGTTCGCCAGGCCCGCGCGGGACGTCCTTCGCTACGACCCATGGTTGCCGTGTCGCCCTGGCGTGTGCTGAGGGGTGGCAGGCTCGTCCGGATACCCGCGCAGGCGGGCGTAGGTGACCAACTGGTCGTCGGTCAGCAGTGGCCTGGTCAGCAGGTGGTACTTGAGGTGGGTGGCACGCAGCTCACCCTCGACTGAGCCGATCTCCGCCGTCCGCTGGGCCAGCGTCTCCAGCGTGAGGGTGCCCTCTCGGAACGCCTGGATCTCCGCTTCGGTCAGACCGCGGATCGCCGAGTGCTGCTGGCCCGCGTATGGGCCCGGCGTCGGGGTGCCGATCGCCTGGGACAGCGGCACCGGCATCGGCGTGCCGGCCTGACTGGCCGTGGACGCGATGGCCAGCAGCGCGGGCGCGCCCCCCCCGATTAGTCGTTTCATGGTCATGAGACTCCTCCGCATCCAGCGCGCGCACCAGGGCTTCGAGCGCACGCTGCACCGCCGCGTACTCGGACGACGGAAGCCGAGCGGCGAGTCGCGCGTACTTCGTGGCCCGTGCCGCCGCGAGCTGGTTCCATGCCCGCCGTCCGGTCCCCGTCAGGACGAGGCGAACTGTCCGACGGTCGTTCGGGTCACGCTTCCGCGCGACCCACCCCCGCTGCTCCATCCCCGTGACGAGCCGGCTGACGGTGCTCTTCTGGAGGCGCAGTCGGGTAGCCAGCTCGGCCTGCGACAACCCCGCGGATCCAGCCAGCTCCATGAGGGTATGCGCGACCGAGACGCCGATCGGTCGTCCGCACGGGGTCTGCTCAGGCTGGAGGAGCCCGAACGCCCGGACGAACATCGCGATGTGGTGCTGGAGGGTGTCGCCGGTCATCTCCGCCTCAGCGAATAGTTGTAGACTACAACCATCGTCCTCGCCAGTGTGCTACCGTGGTGCCTGTGCATCGCGCTGGTGGCGAGCGACCCGACCCCGCCGAGATCTTGCCAGCCGGGCTCTACGAGCTGCTCCTCACGCGGCGAGTGGAGGCTGCTGTTCGGGCGCTCGGCGACCGGGCTCAGACGGGCGCGCTCGTCGCGGCGGAGGCACCATCGATCCTTGCGGCGCATGTGGGCCTGGTCCTGGCGAGGGCGCTGCGGGCGCCCCGACTCGCGGATCTCGATCGCCAGCTCGAGCTTTGCAACCGTCTCGTGGACCTCATCGACCAGGTCGGCGGTGGGGCATCCCCGTCGGGTGAGGATGCCGTCGCGAGTGCCGAGCTCTTGCTGGCCGTGCTGGCTGGGGGCGTGGGTGGCCTGGCCGGACAAACCGAGCCGGTCAGGCCGGAGACCCCGCTGTCACAGGATGCGCTGCTCGTACACGCGCCGCACGAACCCGCTCTCGCTTCCGAGCTGCGCCGCGAGTTGGCCTCGGCCGATCGGGTCGAGCTGCTCTGTGCGTTCGTCGTGTGGACCGGGGTGCGGGTGTTGCTGGGCGACCTGTGGCGGGCGCGCCAGCGTGGCGTGCCGGTGCGGGTGATCACGACGACCTACACTGGCACCACCGATCGGCGTTCGCTCGACGAGCTGACCGCCCTGGGTGCCGAGGTTCGAGTTTCCTACGACACGCGGGCCACGCGGCTGCACGCGAAGGCCTGGCTCTTCGAGCGGGACTCGGGCTTCAGCACGGCGTACGTCGGCTCGTCCAACCTGACGCACTCGGCCATCCACGAGGGGCTGGAATGGAACGTTCGGCTGACGGAGGCCAGCTCACCGGGGCTCATCGAGCGATTCCGGGCCGCCTTCGACACCTACTGGGCGGACCCCCACTTCGAGCCGTACGACCCAGAGCGCTTCGCGCGCGAGGTGGGGCAGCAACGCTCAGCCGGCGCAATCACCCTCGCGCCCCTTGACGTCAGGCCCTATCCCTTTCAGGAGGAGATGCTCAGGCAGTTGGAGGTCGAGCGGGAGCGTCATGGTCGCTGGCGCAACCTCGTGGTGGCCGCGACGGGAACCGGCAAGACGGTCGTCGCGGCCCTCGATTATCGACGCCTTGCGGAAGCATGGGGGTACGCTCGTCTGCTCTTCGTTGCCCACCGGCGCGAGATTCTGGACCAGAGCCGAGCCGTCTTCCGAGCTGTCATGCGCGACGGCGCCTTCGGAGAGCTCTACATGGGTCGGGACCGCCCTGTGGTGGGGGAGCAGGTGTTCGCCTCGGTCCAGTCGCTCAGCCGAGTCGATCTCGCGACGGTGCCACCGGACGGCTTCGACGTGGTGATCGTCGACGAGTTCCATCACGCCGAGGCACCGACCTACCGTCGGCTGCTCGAACACCTGCGACCTCGGGTCCTGCTCGGATTGACCGCCACCCCCGAGCGGATGGACCCGACGGAGGACGTGACGCGTTGGTTCGACGGGAGGATCGCGGTCGAGCTGCGCGTGTGGGATGCCCTGGCTCAGGGGTTGCTCTGTCCCTTCCAGTACTTCGGCATCTCAGATGACGTCGACCTGTCGCAGGTGGAATGGCGGCGTGGCGGATACGACGTGCAGGGACTCACCCGGCTGTACGTCGGCGACGACGCGCGGGTGGCGAAGGTCATCGAAGCGGTTCGACGGTACATTCGGGACCCGCGCGCGATGCGCGCGCTCGGGTTCTGCGTCAGCGTCGAGCACGCGCGCTACATGGCACGCCGCTTCACCGACGCGGGCGTCCCTGCGCTGGCGATCTCGGCGGGCACGCCAACCGAGGAGCGCGACGCGGCGCTGCGCAGACTCCGACGCCGCGAGGTGAACGTGGTCTTCTCGGTCGACCTCTTCAACGAGGGGCTCGACATCCCTGAGGTCGACACGGTGCTGCTGCTGCGGCCCACCGAGAGCGCGACGGTCTTCCTCCAGCAATTGGGCCGCGGGCTGAGGTTCGCGCCGGGCAAGACCGGCCTGACGGTGCTCGACCTGATCGGTCAGCAGCGGCACGAGTTCCGCTTCGCGCCACGGTTCGCCGCGCTGACCGGCATGGCACGGGCCGAGCTGATCCGGAGCATCGAGCAGGAC
>JACCZL010000847.1 GCA_013695975.1 Chloroflexota bacterium | reverse complement strand
CCACCTGGCCGTCGTCCGGTCCGAGGCTGTCGGCCGTTGGCACTGCCGCGCATGGCAGCAGGTCTGGCGATGGCGCTCGCGCGCCCGCGTCGGCCGCCCGCGTGTGCCGCCCGAGGTCCGCGAGCTGGTCGCCACCATGTCGCGCGCGAACCGGTGAGGAGCACCGAGCGGACCCGCAGCCAGCTGGATTCGGCTCATCCGCATCCGGTCCTGGCTGAGCGACGCGCTAAACCGCCGTTGCTACGGCCGGCGGCCCGCCTCCAATGCGAAGTTGCTTCGGAATGACACACCGGCCGGCGCTCGCTCCGGTGTTGCAGAACGGAACGTGCATGCCGATGCACGTTGCCCGGTAAATAACCGGACGGCGTCCAGCGGGGTGCCGTTTCGCATAACGATCGCGCTCTGACCGATGGTCACTCCAACCACAGCGAGAGCTCGCGTCCTGGGGACGCGGGCCCTCGACCGCACGATTGCCCGAGCCCGCCGGGCGCCGTCCCCGGCGGTAAGCCGCGCGAACCCCGCCGGCAGGAGATGCAGGTACCATGCCGTCGGTTCACTTCAGGCCGGCTTCCGCTCGTCCAGCGCGTAGGTGACGGCCTGCTCCAGCGGCATGGCACGCCCTTCGGCCCAAGTTGCAGCGAAGCCTTCCTCGTCCAACAGGGCGCGCGCGGTGGCTAGGTTGCGCGCGTAGTCGGCCCGATTGGTAGCCGACATGCGAGCGCCGGCGGCGTCGAGCACGCCTTCCGCTGCCCCAAACAGCTGCGCAGCCCGCTCCAGCCGCCCCTCCGCAGCGGCCACTCCCGCCAGGCCGGCGAGACACTCAGCCATGCCTGGCGTGTCGCCCAGCTCCCGGAACAGCGCCAGGGCCTCCTCGAAGAGCGCCGCCGCCCACCTCTGGTCGCCCTGAACACTGGTCACATACCCCAGATTGTGCAGCAGGCTCGCGATGGTCGCCTTGGTGCGCAGCTGTCGGGACAGCGCCAGGCTCTCCTCGTAGAGTGCTCGTGCCCGTTCGTAGTCGCCGCCGAGCCGGGCCAGGTCCCCCAGGCTGTTAAGGTTCTGGGCGATGACCCACTTGTCCCCCACCTCGTGTCGTATCGTCATGCTCTCCTCGAGCCTGGAACTCGCCGCCGCGTAGTCGCCCTGGTGCAAGGCCATCCGCCCCAGGACTCCAAGCGCCAGGGCAACGCCCCACGTTTCTCCCACGTCCCGCCGGATTGCCAGGCTTTCCTCGAAGAGGAGGCGCCCTGCCGTCTCGTCGCCTTCAGACCAAGAGACTAATCCCAGCAGGCCGAGGGTGTAGGCGACACCTGACGGGTCTCCTAGCTCCCGCCAGATCTCCAGGCTCTCCTCAAGCTGCGCGCGTGCCGCCGCGCGCTCGCCCTGGTGCCAGGCCAATAAGCCGGCACCCCAGAGCGCGTCCGCCCGCGCCCGTGCCCGCCTGGAGGGCCCGGCTGGCGCTAGTGCAGCTTCGAGCCATCCGCGCCCCTCGGTCCAGTAGCCGCGGACGCTCCAGAACCACCCAAGTGCACCGGCCAATCGCAGCCCCAGCTCGCCCTCCCCGCTCTGCCTGGACCATCCGAGCGCCGCGCGCAGGTTGTCGTGCTCCCGGTCCAGCCGATCCAGCCAGGCCACCTGCTGCGCCCTGTGCAACTCGGGCGCCGCGTGCTCCGCCAGGGCCAGGTAGTACTCGGCGTGCCGACGCCGCGTAGCGGCCGCTTCCCCGCTCCTTTCCAGCTGCTCGAGCGCATACTCGCGGATCGTCTCCAGCATCAGGAAGCGTGACTCAGGGCCCTCCTCGTGCTGCCGCAGGAGGCTCTTGTCCACCAACGAGGCTACGCCCTCCAGCACATCGATCTCGAGCTCACCGGCCGCGCTGCACACGGCTTCTGTGGTCTCCAGCGTGCAGCCACCGACGAACGCTCCCAAGCGTCGGAAGAGGCGCTGCTCATCCCCGCTCAGCAGGTCGTAGCTCCAGGCAATGGCGTCCCGCAGCGTTTGCTGTCGCGCCGGCAAGTTCTGCGCGCCGCCGGTGAGCCACGGCAGCCGACGCTCGAGGCGGCCGAGCATGGCTTGCGGGCTGAGCAGCCGGATCCGAGCCGCCGCCAGTTCGATGACGAGGGGCAGACCATCCAGGCGGTAGCAGATTTCCGCGACGGCCGGGGCGTTTTCATTGCTGATCGCGAACTCCGGCTTCGCGGCTTGTGCCCGCTCGATGAAGAGCCGCACCGCAGCGTACTGGCTCAGCCGCTCGACCGACGGCAGGGGGTTCCGGCAGGGCAGGGCCAGCGGCAGAACCGGGCAGTCGTGCTCGCCGTAGACGTGGAGCACTGCCCGACTGGTCACCAGGAGCTTGAGCGCCGGGCCGGCCGACAGGAGCTCGGCCACCAGGGGCGCCGCCCCCAGCACCTGCTCGAAATTGTCCAGCACCAGCAGCACCGCCCGGTGCCGAAGGTAGTCCTTCAGACTCTCCGCCAGGGGCCGTCCGCCACTTTCCCGCATCCCGAGCGCGTGAGCGACGATGGGGGGGACCAGACCAGGGTCACTGACCGGGGCAAGCGGAACGAAGAACACCCCGTCCCTGAACTCGTCCAACACGTTGGCGGCGATCTGCAGGGCCAGGCGGGTCTTGCCGGTCCCGCCGGGGCCGGTGAGGGTGAGCAGGCGCACATCCGGGCGGAGCAGTCGGCTCCGCGCCGCATCCAACTCGCGCTCCCGTCCAATGAGCGGGGTGAGTTGTACTGGTAGGGTGTTGGCGCGCGTGTCGAGCGTCGTGAGCTGTGGGAAGTCGGCCGGCAGCCGAGGGGCGAGGACCTGGAAGATGCGCTCCGGCCGTGCCAGGTCGCGCAGGCGATGCTCGCCCAGGTCGCGCAGGCTGACCCCCATCGGCAATGCCTCGCAGACCAGGTCGCAGGTCGGCTGTGAGAGCAGGATTTGGCCGCCGTGGCCCGCCTCCAGAAGCCGTGCGACGCGATTGAGGGGCGGGCCGAAGTAATCGCCGTCGCGCTCCTCGGCCGTGCCGGTGTGGAGCGCCATGCGCACACGGAGCGGAGCGGCCTCGCCCCACGCGTCGGCCAGCAGGGCACCCAGGGTATCGAGAGCGGCGCCCAAGGCGGCCGGGGCGGTTGCGAAGGCGGCGCAGAACGCATCGCCAACCGTCTTGAAGACGTGGCCCCGGTGAGTGGCGATCCCTTCACGGACCAGGGCGTCGTGGTGCGCGAGGGCAGCCGCCATGACCTGCGGTTGCTGCTCCCAGCGCCTGGTACTGCCCTCGATGTCCGTGAAGAGGAAGGTGACGGTACCACTGGGGAGTTCGGCCACGCGCTACCCCCTCAACTCCGATGTTGCGTGCCCTGGACCGCCTGCTCAGCTGCTCAGTGGCGCAAACAGCTCGAGTTGGATGTTGTCCGGGTCTCGGAATACGAGGACGGAGCCATAGGGTCGGTCGGTAATCGGGGACTGGGTGAGCGGCCGGTCGGTAATGTCGGCCTTGGCCACTCCCAGCCCCTCTAGATGCGCCTGCCAGGTCTCCAACTCGGTGCGGCTGGCGACGCTGAAGCCGACGTGGTCAACTCCGGTCCGCGTCTCGGAGAAGGCCTCACCCTGGTTCGAGTCGTGGTGGTGAAGCACGATGATGAGCTGCCACTC
>JACCZL010000967.1 GCA_013695975.1 Chloroflexota bacterium | reverse complement strand
CCCCCAAACGACACGGGGCCGCGCTGCCCGCGTGCTACCATCCTCGGTAACGACTGAGGGTGGGAGCGCTGATGGCGAAAGCCGAGTCGAGGCAAGGTCTTGCGAGCCTGCTGGACTGGCGAGCCGTGGGTCTGGGCTTCCTTTCGGCGGCCGCCGTGGCCATCGCGCTCGGGGCGATCGGCGCGAGGGTTGGGCTAGAGGGCAACCTCGGAGCGGCAGCATCGCTCGAGTTTGGCGCCCTGCTCCTCGGCGGCTATGTGGCCGGCCGCCGCGCGGGCCGGATCGGCGTCATCCAGGGCGTCGCCGTCGCCGTCATCTTCATCGTGATCTCGGCCTCGATCAAGGCCTGGGTCGAGATCGACCTGGCGACCCGCTACGGCCCGCAAGTGCTCGGTCCGATGGATATGGGCGGGCTGATCCTCGGGGACCTCGTGCATCTGATCGGTGGCTGCGTTGGTGGCTGGCTCGCCGACACCCGACGCGACCGCCTCGACGTCGGCGCCGACCATCCGCGGGGCTAGCCAGGTCTCGAAGAACCTGCTGATCCGCTCCCCGTAGGCCTCGCAGGCTTCCTCCAGGCCGCGGCAGTGTAGCAGCCCGGGTAGGACCCACAGCTCCTTGGGCTCGCCCGCTCGTTCGAAGACCAGCCGCGAGTGGCGGACGTCGATGATCTCGTCGCGCTCGCCGTGGATCAGGAGAAGCGGGCGTGGGGCGATCCGCTCGACGACCTCGATCGGGTCGAAGGCGGTCAACGGATAGCGCAGCCTCAGGGCCAACGACCGACAGGCCACCTGGGCCATGAACGGGGCGACCAGTGGCGGGTAGCGGTGCACCCGAGCAACCTCGGCGACGGCCCAGCGGAGACGGGCGAACGGGCTGTCGGCGATGACGGCCGCGATTCGCGCGTCCTCGGCCGCCGCCAGAATCGCTACCACGGCGCCCATCGAGACGCCGAGTATCCCGATCGGACCGAGCCTCCGACGCTCGAGCTCGTCGACGGCGGCGTACACGTCCAGGCGCTCCTCGTAGCCGATGGTGCAGCGGTCGCCCGCGCTCTCGCCGTGACCGCGGCTGTCCAGGAGGAGAACGTTGTGGCGGGGAAAGAGGATCTCGGCAAGGGGCAGCAAGGTGTGCTTGTTGCCATTGTGACCGTGGCAGAGGATCACCGTCGACGTGGCCGATGGCGAGGTAAACAGCCAGGCATGCAGGCGGACGCCGTCGCGGGCCGTCAGCCAGAGCTCCTCGGCCGCTGCGAGGCCCCACTTCGCGGGGTCGTCGCGGAAGTCGCTTCGCGTGATCCGCGTGATCTGGCGTCGGCCATACTCTCCCAGAAGCACGAGCAGGCTGAGCACCCCGACCCCAGCGGCCACTCCGAGGCCGAGCGTGCCCACGCGTGGAAAACCAAGTGAGTCGCTCATCGTGGCATCGTGAGGCCGCGGTCGGAGGGAGTCGCGGCCGCGCCGCGCGGACCGTGCAGCTCGGCGATGAAGCGGCTGACTTCGGCGAGGACGGTCGACGCGGCGTAGTCGAGGGTGACCATATGGTAACAATTGTCCAGCCAGACCAGGCGCTTGACGTCGCTGCCCACGCTCCCGACGATCAGGCCCGCGTTGAGCGGTGGGACGACATTGTCCTCACGCGACTGGATCACGAGCAGCGGATGGCGAACCCGCGGCAGGGCGGCTCGGGTGTCGCGCAAGAGGCCGAGGAGTTGGGGCACCGTGTCCGTTCGGAACCGTCGGTACGCGACGTGCCGCTCCCAGGCGGTCCGATCCTTGATGTCGGGCTTGCCCCAGGCTTGCCAGCGGATCAGCCGCCGCAAGACCTGGACGAATCCAAGCCGCCAATCGACGAGCCGGAGCGGCGAGCAGATCGCCACGACGCCGAGGATCCGAGCGTCGTCGGCGCGCCTGGCGGCGATGTTCAGGGCGATCGTCCCACCCATCGAAAAGCCGACCAGGACGACGCCTCGATTCGTCCTTAGCAGCTCTTCGAGCCCCGCCTCGGCGTCGTCGATCCAGTCCTGGTAGCGACAGCCCAGCATGTCGTTAGGATGGGTACCGTGACCGCGAAGGAGGACGCCGCTCGAGGCGATATCCTGGCCTGCCAGGTGCTCGCCGAGCGGGCGGACCTCGAACGGCGTTCCGGTGAATCCGTGAACCAACAGCACCCCGACCTCGCCGCGTCCGGAGAAGCTGAACGGCTCGGCGCCGGCCATAGTCGGCCTCACGGTCGAACCCCCGTGGTGTTCGGCTGCACCGTCCGCTAGCGCTGCCCGCCCAACGAGTCGAGCACCCCGAGCACCAGCCTGCCCGCGAAGTCGAGGCCGGCCGGATCGACGAACTCGGCCCGGGCGTTCGGACCGTGGTAGTTGGGATCCTCGGCGCGGTAGACGAACAGCGATGCGATGCCCGCCCGCATGAAGCTGGCGTGGTCGCTGGCCCCGTTGAGGCCCCCTCCAAGCGCACGAGCCGGCTCGCCCAGTTGGGCCGCGATCGGGAAGGCAAGGCTCACGACCTCGTCGCTGCCGCCGAGGCGGACCTCGTCTCCGACGCCTACCATGTCGAGGTTGATCATCGCGCGGGTGGTCCGGACC
>JACCZL010000952.1 GCA_013695975.1 Chloroflexota bacterium | reverse complement strand
CGCCGGTTGGGCGCGCGCCGACGTCGCGGCCGAGACGATCGGCCGCGGCGAAGCCGAGCCCCGGCACGTCGGTTACCAGACGGTACGGATTCGCGCTGAGCACGTTCGGCGCATCGGGTCCGTAGGCGGCCAGCAGGCGCGGGGCGAAGCGGGTATCGAGGCCGTGCACGCTCAAGAACCCGATCACGCCGCGCAGGGCGCGGTGCTCGATCCAGGCCCCCGCGATCGCTCGGGCGCGCGACCGCCCGATCCCCGGCACGTCGCGGACCCGCTCCGGGCTGCCATCGAGGATGTCGAGCGTCCGCTCGCCGAACTGGGCGACGATCCGTGTGGCCAGGACCGGCCCGACCTGGCGGACCAACCCCGAGCCGAGATAGCGGACAATACTGTCGACGTCCGATGGGCGCCGCGCCTCGGCCCGCTCCGGCCGGAACTGGGCCCCGTGCCTCGGATCGGTCTGCCAGCGCCCGACCAGCGCCAGGCCCTCGCCCGGCTGGACCGCCGGCAGGGTCCCGACGATCGCGACCGGCTCGCGCCGCCCGCGCACCCGCAGCCGGACCACGCTGAACCCATTCTCCGGGTTGTAGAATGTGACTCGCTCGACCGTCCCCTCGAGCACGGTTCCGAGGTCCGGGTTCCTGGTTGCTGGAGGGGCGTTCACGGTTGGCCGTCCTCCGACGAGGGATCGGGAATCAAGGACTCGGAGCCGCCGTCGGAGACGGCGACTGTGAGCCGGGCGCCGACGGCGGCCGCGTAGCGGGCCACGAAGTCGAGCTGGGGGTTGGCCTTGGCGCGCTCGAAGTCGCTCACGCAGCTCTGGCTGGTCCCCATAATCAGGGCCACGTCCCCCTGGCGCATCTCGCGCGCCCGCCTGGCGGCCCCGAGCGCCGCCGCCAGCTGGGCCAGCAGCCCGACCCCCACACGCCGCGCCCGCACCTCGTACACGCCATCGCCCCCGCGCCTCACGCCAGCCCCGCTCGATGCGATCATATGTTCTAGTTTAGCACACCATATGCCTCCAGGGCGATACGCCTTTCGAGTCAGGAAGCAAGCGATGTCCGCCGGCCGAGATGAACCGGGCGCCGAGGACGCCGAGCAGGGCCGCGTCTGGAGGCCGGTCCGCATGCTGGGCTGGTGCCTCATAGCTGTGAGACCAACCTATCGTAGTCTGCATGCGACCCGATCCAGAACCAGACAATGTCGTCTCCCTCACGCACCCCGAGCGCGCGGTAGTCGAGGCCGATGCGTACCGAGTAGATCGGCATCCTCGGATGAACTTGTTTGAAGCGCAGGCTCGGATGCTGCTCGTTCTGCCGAAAAAGACTGTAGGCTTGTCTCGCTTGACGCTGGACTCGCTCCGGCAGGTCTCGAAACGCACGACGAAAGCGCGCCGTTGTGCGGGACGTCACAGCCTCTCGGGATCAAGCGCTCTCGTTCGAGCGTCGCGATGCTCCAGGAGTGCTTCGTCGGCCAACTGGGCGAGTACGTCGGCCGAGTCGGCGAAGGCCCGTTCCCAGCGTTGCTCAGATGCGAGCTCGTCGAGTATCCAGGCGGCGAGCGCATCCTGCTCTGGCGTGGGGAGTCTAGCGGCCTCGGCAAACGCTTTCTCGAGCAGGTCTGTCATCGCTACACCTCGTGGCCTAACGTTATCGCACCTGGGGATAGGCACGCGAGGACTCCGAGCAGGGCCGGACCGGAAGCCCGTCCTCACCGTTCAGATCTCCGCCACCCTCATCGGTCGGCCTACTTGCGGCAGACGTAGATGCAGTTTTGCGGTCGCGGCGAGTCGAGCACGACGACGCTGGTGAAGCCGGCCTCAGCCAGCATGCGGCGGGCAAGCTGCTCACCCCAGACCGCGCCCAGGCCGGCCCCACCCTCGGCCAGCGAGACCGTCATGCAGTGCAGCAGACTGGTGCCGTAGTAGAACGGCGCGAAAGGGTTGGCGATGTTGTCCTCGAGGTTGCTCGAGAACTTGAAGTCGATCATCAGGAAGGTCCCATCCGGCGCCAGGGCCTCGCCGACCCGGCGGAGCACTGCGGCCGGGTCGACCTGGTCGTGGATACTGTCGAAGGCGGTGATCAAGTCGAGCGCGGGCTCGGCCGGGAGCTGGGTGACGTCGAGCACGACGAAGCTGGCGTTTGCGAGGCCCATCTCGTTCGCCTCGGCCCGCGCCCGGGTGATGGCATCCTCGGCGAGGTCGTAGCCGACGAAGGTCGAGCGCGGGTAGGCTCGCGCCATCAGGTTGATCGCGTGGCCGGTCCCGCAGCCGACGTCCGCCACGCGCGCCCCGCGCTCGAGCCGCTCGCAGATGCCGGGGGTCGCCGCCAGGAAGCCGTCGACGAGCAGCTCGTCGTAGATTCGCCGCCAGCTATCGTCCATCGCGGCGGTGAACTCCGGTCGGAAGACACCGTACGGGACGCCGCCGCCCTCCCGAAAGACTCGCTCCGTATCGGCCAGATGCGTCCCGAGATGGGCAACCACGACGCTGCTCGGGGCGACGTTGAGGGCGCGTCCGCCGGTCAGACAGGCGGCGTGCTCCGGTGGGAGGGTATAGGTCCGGGTGGCCGCCTCGTAGTCGAAGAGGCCGCCGGTGACCATCGCGCCGAGCCACTCGCGGACGTAGCGCTCCTCGAGGCCGGCCCGCTCGGCCAGCGCCTGGCTGGTGGCCGGGCCGCGGGCCGCGGCTTCGAACAGGCCGGTCCGGTAGCCGACCTTCACCAGGTAGCTGAGGATGGCGCCCTTGTAGTAGCCGAAGAGCTGCGTGGCGAACGCCCGCGCTCGTTCCCGGTCGACCGCCTGCTGCATCGTGTCCTCCCGTGTTTCAAAGATAGGGCTCGGTCCCGAGCGCCACGCTCGCGCGGCGATCTCACCGCCTCCGCCGCTTCGTCCGCTTAGCAGTCTTCTGCATCTGGCTGAGCTGGAACATCACGGTCGCGAGACTGAGCGCGTGCGGCTGGGCCTTACCCAGCGCTTGGACGCGGCGCTCGGCGTCCTCGTAGCACTCGGCATCGTTCCGGTCGCCGACTACCCAGACCGTCGCGACGGTCTCTCCCGGGTCGGTCGTGAAGATGATCCGCCAGTTCCGGTCGCCGACGACGATCTTGCGCCAGCCGGTGAGGCCTCGTCCAAGAGGGAGACCGGCGTCCGTGCCGACCTCCTCCAGGCGGAGCAGCTTCTTCAGGAACAGCGGAAGGTTGCCGGTTTCGCCGTAGCGGGCGAGATCCTCGACCGCCTCGTCGATCAGCTCGACCCGGACCGGCATCTACTCGGGCAGGTCGCGGAGCTGCTCTCGGGTGTAGCCGAACTGGGTGAGGACGTCGTCGAGTGCGTGCCGACCCGGTCCGGTGGTCAACATGCGGGCAGCGGCCAGGGACACGTCGATGAGGTTCTCCTGCAACTGCTGAAGCTGCTCGAGCCGTTCCATGCTCACGACGGCCGCGACCGGCTTGTTGTTGCGCAGGACAACCTGCTCGTGGCCCGCCTCGGCCTCGCGAATGAGCGCAGAGACGCCCAGCCTGCTGGCATCGGAGATCGAGATAAGGTCCGCCGTGTCGACCATCGCCATCTGAAGGCCTCGGTACAGGATTGCATAGAATCCTACACAGAGCCTACGGCCTGGTCAAGCTACGGCCTGGCGCCGACGCTTCGGCCCGCTGCTGGATGGCAAGCAGGTCCAGGCGCTGCTGGGCGGGCGGACCCGCCAGGCCGTCAACGACCTGCTCAAGCGGCGTCGGCTGCTCGGCCTGCCGACGGGCAAGCGGCGTGTGGTCTTCCCCGCCTTCCAGTTTCGGGCGGGACGGCCCCACCCGGAGCTCCCGGCCATCCTCGAGACGTTCGCCGATGCTGACGTTGGGTCCTACACGGTCGCTTCCTGGTTCATGACTTCGCAACCGCTGCTCGAGCACGAGACGCCCGCGCGGTGTAGTTGCCCAGCACGATGTAGGTGGCCATGCTGACCTCCTCGCGGTGTGATCTCGGACCCTCGACACCGACAATCTACGACCTTGTCTCGTTCGTGTCAATCGTCCGGCCAGGGCTGTGCTATCCTGATCGATGGTTCGGCCGGGGGGCGGCCGGCGCTCCGACGGGTGTTTCCGCCGGTCAGCGTGGCGCGGGAGCAGGCGGTGCCCAGGCTCGACGTTGAGGCGATAGCCCCGCAGACGACAGGCGCTGGCGGAACGGCGGCTCCCGCCGAAGGGGCGGGGGCGGCTTCGGCGCGCTTCGTCCGCCGGGCGCTTGACTGGCTGTGGGCGATCGCGCCGGGGATGCGTGCGGTCAAGTCGGCCCTGGCGGTCGGGTTGGCCTGGTGGATCGCCACCCTGTTTGGTGAGGAGCGGCCGCTCTTCGCGGCGCTTGGCGCGCTGGTCGGGATGGAGGCGACGGTCGCCGGCTCGCTCCGACGGACCGCCCTCCAGCTCGTGGGGATGCTCGGCGGGCTCGGCCTGGCGTTCGTGGTCGCCCGCCTGCTCGGGTCGAGCCCGGTCGGGATCGGCCTGGCGGTCCTGGTGGGCCTCTGGCTCGGCCGACGGGTCCGCTCGCCGGATCGGATCGGCGTCGAGCTGGGCGTGACGACCCTGGTCCTGGTCGTCTTCGCCGCCGGCGATCCAGAGTTCGCCGTCACCCGGATCTGGGAGACCGTCCTCGGTGGGCTCGTGGCGGCCGCCGTCAACGCCCTCGTCCTGCCGCCCGACTACCTGGACCGGGTCGACGACGACCTGCATACGCTGGTCACGGCGACCACCCGCGGACTACGCGAGGCGACCCGCATCTTCGTCGAGCGACCGCGCCACGAGGGCGCCGCCGAAACGCTGGATCGCCTGCGGGCCGCCCGCGCGGGCCTGCCGGAGCTCGAGGCGCGCCTGACCCTGGCCGAGTCGGCGCTCCGCTTCAACTTGCTGCGTCGCGGGCGGGGTCCGGCGCTCGAGCGCTACCGCGCCGCGGCCCGGCTCTACGGGCGCGCCAGCGACCATACCGCCACCCTGGCGCGGGTCGTCGTCCAGCACGCCGAGCGTCCCCATCCCTGGGAGCATCGCGGCCTGGTCGGGCCCGACCACCTGGTCGAGGCCGCCGAGGCGCTCTCGCTTGCGCTGGAACGCTACGAGGCCTACGTTCGGTCCGGCGATCCCGCGCTGCTCGCCGACGTCGGCCGCGGGCTGGCCCGCGCCGAGGCGGCGCTGGCCGAATTCCTCCAGATCGCCGAGCGTGAGCGGGGCCAGGACACCGCGGTCCAGCGCCTGGTGGACATCGCCGCGATCGCCAGCGAGCTCGAGCATCTCGCCGCCGACCTCGCAGAAGCCCTCGACCGCCTGCTACCGTTGGAGGAGGCGCAGACCACCGCGTGCTGAACCTATCCGGAGCATGAACCTATCCGAACCATGAGCATAGTCGCTACTATAGAGCGATAGGGAGGACACCAGCATGTCCACGCAGAGTACGGCGAACGGCGCAGCGAAGCCGGACGCGGCCAAGAGCGGGCTCGAAGGGGTCGTCGTCGCGCGCACCGAGCTGAGCGAGGTCGACGGCCTGCAGGGCCGCCTTACCATCCGCGGCTACGACGTCGAGGAGCTGGCCGGGCGCGCGTCCTTCGAGGAGGTCGCCTATTTGCTCTGGCACGGCGAGCTCCCGTCGTCGAGCGAGCTGGAGCGCCTGCAGGGCCAGATCGCCGAGTACCGCCGCTTGCCGGACGAGGCGCGCGCCGCGGTCGAGCTGGCCGCGAAGCGGATGGGTCCGATGGACGCCCTCCGCTTCGGGGTGGCCGCGCTGTCCGCCGACGACCCGAACCCGGACGACGAGTCGCCGGAGGCCCACCTCGACCGCGCGATTCGGCTGGTCGCCCGCGTTCCGGTCGTCGTCGCCACGTACCAGCGCCTGCGCACGGGCGGCGAGCTGGTCGAGCCGCGGGACGACCTCAGCATCGCCGGCAACGTCCTCTACCAGATGACTGGTAAGGAGGCCGAGGCGCCCGAGGTCAAGGGGCTCGACACCTATTTGGTGACGGTCGCCGATCACGGCATGAACGCCTCGACCTTCACCGCGCGGGTCATCGCCTCGACCGCCGCCGACATGGTCTCGGCGATCACCGGCGCGATCGGGGCGCTCAAGGGGCCGCTCCACGGTGGCGCGCCCGGTCCGGCCCTCACGATGATCGAGGAGATCGGCTCGCCCGAGCGGGCCGAGCCCTGGATGCGCGACGCCGTCACCAAGGGCAAGCGGCTGATGGGCTTCGGCCACCGCGTCTACAAGGTCCGCGACCCGCGCGCTGAGGTCCTCTACACGGCCGCCGAGATCCTGGCTGACGAGACCGGCGAGCGCGAGGCGCTGGCCCTGGCCCAGGAAGTCGAGCGGGTCGGCGTCCAGGTTCTGGCCGAGACCAAGCCCGGCCGCAACCTCAGCACGAACGTCGAGTTCTACACCGCGCTCCTGCTGCGCGAGGTCGGGCTTACTCCGGACCTCTTCAGCCCGGCCTTCGGGATCGGCCGCACCGCCGGCTGGACCGCCCACTACATGGAGCAGCGGGCTGGCGGCCGCCTGATCCGCCCGCAGTCCGAGTACATCGGCCCGCGCGACCTGCGCTACTCCGACCAACGCTGATGCCGCCGAGCGCCCTGTTCGACCTGGCCGGCCGAAGGGCTGTCGTGACCGGCGCCGCCTCGGGGATCGGACGGGCGACCGCCCTGGCGCTGGCCCGGGCCGGGGCCGAGCTGCTCGTCGCCGACTTGAACGAGGAGGGGCTCGCCGAGCTGGCCCGCGAAGTGGCCGAGCTCGGGCAGCGGGCCGTGTCGATGCGGGTCGACATCTCGCGAGACGAGGATGCCGAGGCGATAGCGGCGCGAGCCGTCGACATGCTCGGCGGCGTCGACATCCTGGTCAACGCCGCCGGCATGAACGTCCGCCGTCGGCCGGTCCTCGAGTTCAGCGTTGAGGAGATCGAGCGGGTCCTCGACGTCAACCTGCTCGGCGTCTTCCACGCC
>JACCZL010000845.1 GCA_013695975.1 Chloroflexota bacterium | reverse complement strand
GACTTCGTCGTCGTGCTGTACAATCCGGCCAGCGCTCGGCGCCGCCAGGGGCTCGCCAGGGCACAGACGCTCCTGCTCGAGCAGCGACCACCCGTCACGCCCGTCGGTGTCGTTCGCGACGCCGAGCGACCCGAGCAGTCGGTCGAGATCACGACGCTGGGCAGGCTGCTGGAGCACCTGATCGACATGCGGACGATCGTCGTCGTCGGGAACTCGGCCACCGTTCGCCTGGGGGACCGCCTGGTCACCCGACGCGGCTATGGCTCGGCGCCGGCCGCCGCGGACGACCGATCGCGATCGAGTGGCGATGGCTGATCCCACGCCGTCTCGGGCTCGACCCCCGATGGCCGTGCCGAGTGCCGAGGGGCCACCTCCAGCCTCGGTCCATCCCGCCGTCCCTTATCTATACGTGTTGGCCGTCGCCGCGATGGCGTCGCTGGTCGTCGCGCTGTACGCCTGGTTCCACCGCGAGGAGATTCTGCGGATCATCAACGTGTCGCCGGTCTGACAACCCCTCGGCCGCTACGGCAGGTCGGCGATCTGCTCGAGCACCTCGGCGTAGTGGCCGGGATCGCGGGCGTCGAAGGCGGTGTTCTTGAAGCGGAGCACGCCTTCGCGGTCGATCACGAAGGCCGCTCGCTTGGGGGTGTTGCGCTCGGAATTATGGACGCCGTACAGCCGCGTCACGTCCATCCCCCAGTCGGCGAGCAGCGGGAACGGTAGGCCGCCGAGCGATTCCGCGTACGCCTTGTGGGCCCAGATGTGGTCGCCACTTATCCCGAGTAGCTCGGCTTCAGTCCCGCTGACGTGATCGTACACCTCCCTAAAGGAGGTCAGCTCGTGGGTTCAGCCAGGCGAGAAGTCGAAGACGTAAAACAGCAGAACCACCTTCCGACCACGCAGGTCGGACAGGCGAATCTCCCGGTCGGTGTGGGCGGGCAGTGTGAAATCGGGGGCGGCGGAGCCAACCTCGGGCTCGTCGTTCATCGGAATCCTCCGCTCTACGGATGGATGACATTGTGCGCGATCCCAGCGACGGTCGCCACGCCCGCCGATCTCCGAGGCAGTCAGGAGGCCCGTGGTAGAATCCCGTCGCCCCGCGCCGGACCGTTCCGAGCGACGCGGCGCCTGATCGGCCCAACGTGGACGTACTCGAGCTTCAACGGATTCGTGGCACCAACGACCTGATCCCGCCAGAGGACGCGCACCTGCGCGAGCTGACGCGGGATCTCCGCGCCCATTTCGAGCGCTACGGATACCGCGGTATCGACACGCCGGTGATCGAAAACCTCGACCTGTTCTTGCGGAAGTCTGGCGAGGAGATCGCCGCGCGGATGTACACGTTTACCCACTGGAATCGCAAGCTCTGCCTGCGTCCCGAGTTCACCGCCTCGGTGATGCGGGCGTACGTGAATCACCTCCAGGACCGGGCATTGCCGGTCCGCTTGCACTACGCTGGCGCAACCTTCCGCTATGAGAAGCCACAGCGGGGGCGCTACCGCCAGTTTACCGAGGTCGGTCTCGAATGCATCGGCGCCGATGGCCCGGCCGCCGACGCCGAGGTCCTGGCCGCGGCCTGCGGGGCCCTCCGGGCGGTCGGGCTCCGACGTTATCGCCTGGTCGTGGGCCACCTTGGCGCGGTCCTCGAGCTGCTGCGCCAGCTCGGGATCGGGGAGCACGGGCAGGCCTTGATCCTCGCGAATATGGAACATCTGGCCCGCCGGCGGGCCGATCCGACCGAAGTGATCGAGCGTGTGCTGGCGTTGATGGGGGTCGGAGCGGCCGGTGACGATGAAACCGCGGACGAATCGAGTCTACTGCCGACGCTGCTGGCGGAATTTGGCTCGAAGGGCGCCGCCGACGTGGCGACGGACCTGCTGAGTCGAGCCAACCTGGCCCTCGAGGGTGGTGCACGGACGCCCGAGGAGATCGTGAGGCGGCTCCTGACCAAGGCCGGTCGCCCCGACCCGACGGAGCAGGTCCGCCGCGCCACCGACTTTATCCTGCGCCTGCACGACCTGGCCGGCCCGCCGCCGGAGGTTTTCGGCCATCTCGACGCGCTCCTTCAGGAGCACGGGCTCGACCAGGCGCCGTTGCGCGCGGTCCGCGAAGCGCTGTCCCTTTTCGAGCGTTACGGGGTGTCCGGCGTCGACGTGAGCGTGGATCTCAGTCTCGGCCGAGGCTTGCGCTACTACACCGGCCTCGTCTTCGAGCTCTACTACGAAGGTCCACCGGCATCCCGAGGCCGTCCAGCCCCCGCCGGCCCCAGCCAGATCTGCGGCGGCGGTCGCTACGACGACCTGGTGCGGTCGCTCGGGGGACGAGACCACGCGCCTGCCTGCGGTTTCAGTTTCGGGCTCGAGCGGGTCAAGCTGGCGCTCGAGGCAGAAGGCGCCTTGCCCGCTCCGGCGGGCGAGGTCGACGCCCTGGTCGTGCCGGTCGCCGCCGAGGACGTCGCGGACGCGATCGAGCTGGCTCGAGACCTCCGCGAGGCCGGGCTGGCGGTCGAGCTCGACGTCAGGCTGCGTGGCGTCAAGGGGAACCTTCGCCACGCCGACCGTCACGGGATTCCGACGGTGGTCATCTACGGGCAGCAGGAACGCGACCAGCGTCGTCCGATCCTACGCGCGATGGGGCTTCGCCAGGAGCACTCGGTCGATCGCACCGAGCTCGTCGACGCGGTGAGGGCGGCGCTGTGAGATCGGTCCGCCCCGCCGAGCCGACCCTCCGACTGGCGCTGCCCTCGAAGGGCATGGAAGACGCCACCCTCGAGTTCCTGGCCGCTTGCGGACTGCGCGTCAATCGAACCAATCCGCGCCAATATCGGGCCACCGTTCCGTCGATCGGCGGCGTCGAGGTCCTTTTTCAGCGCGCTGGCGACATCTTCTCCAAGGTGGAGGAGGGCAGCGTCGACCTGGGCATCACCGGGCTGGACATCGTGCGCGAGCACCAGCGGGAGGAGGACGACGTGGTGGTCCTCCAGAGCGAGCTTGGTTACGGGGCCTGCGCCCTGGTCCTGGCGGTTCCTGAGGGCTGGATCGACGTCGCCGGCGTCACGGACGTGGCCGAGATCTCGGCCGAGCTTCGTGGGCGCGGGCGTGACCTGCGAGTCGCCACCAAGTACCCCAACCTGACGCGCCAGTTTCTCCTGGACCACGGCATCAACTACTTCACCCTGGTCGAGTCGAGCGGGGCGCTCGAGGCCGCTCCGGCGCTCAACGCCGCCGACCTGATCTGCGATCTGGTCAGCAGCGGCGTGACCCTGCGTGAGAACCGCCTCAAGCAGGTTGCCGGCGGCACCATCCTCCAGTCACAGGCGTGCCTGATCGGCAACCGCTCGGCGCTTCGGGATTGCGCCGACAAGCTCGAGATTGCCCGTCAGGTCCTCGAGCTGATCGAGGCCCAGATGCGATCACGGGACTACTTTTCTCTGACCGGCAACATTCGCGGCGACTCCGCCGACCTTGTGGCCCGCCACGTGACGAGCCACTCGGAGGTCGCCGGCCTGCGCGGACCGACCATCTCGCGGGTCTATCCAAAGATGGGCGGCGAGGACGGCTGGTTCGCTGCCACCGTGGTCGTGCAGAGTACACTCTTGCTGCGCGCGGTCGACGCCCTGCGGCGAGCCGGCGCGAGTGAAGTGAGCGTCGCTCCCCTCCGTTACATGTTCCAGAAGGAATGCTGGAGCTTCGAGGCACTCCTGCGTCAGCTCGAGCGGGGAGCGCGCGACGACAGATGAAGGATGCGCTGTGGTAGGGTTGCAGATTGCTCGCTTCGACGATCTGGATGTCGCGCGAACCGCGCTGCTGAGCCGCCGCGCGCTCGAGGAGTCGGAGCTGCCGGAGGCGATTCGGGCAAGGATCCGCGAGGTCTTTGGCGATGAGCTGAGCCCATCGCTGGTCGTCGAGCGCATCCTGGCCGACGTTCGGTCCGAGGGGGACAGCGCCCTCGCACGCTACACCGAAGCCTTCGACGGGTGCGCCGTCCGCGAGCTGCGCGTGCCGGACCAAGCGATCGACGCCGCGATCCGAGCCGTCCCGCCGGCCGTCTACGCCGCGCTCGAAGCGGCCGCCGAGCAGGTACGCGCCTTTCACGAGCGGGCGCGGCGCAACACCTGGGTCGACTTTCAGGGCGACGGCGCGACTGGACAGTTGATCCGACCCCTGGCGCGGGTCGGGATCTACGCGCCCGGCGGTCGGGTCCCCTATCCCAGCTCGGTGCTGATGGCGGCGGTGCCGGCCCGCGTCGCGGGGGTCCGCGAGATCGTCCTGGCGTCGCCACCCAACCGCGCCGGCGAGGTGGCGCCGGCGCTGCTAGCGGCGGCCCGCATCGCCGGGGTCGACGCCGTCTACCGGGTCGGGGGCGCCCAGGCGATCGGGGCGCTGGCGTTCGGCACTGAGTCGATCCCGCGCGTCGACAAGATCGTCGGGCCGGGCAACCTCTTCGTGGCGTTGGCCAAGCGACAGGTCTTCGGCTACGTCGGGATCGAAGGCCTGGCCGGCCCGACCGAATGCTTACTGGTGGCCGACGAGACGGCCAGCCCACGATGGCTCGCCGCCGATCTGATCGCCCAGGCCGAGCACGATCCGCTGTCGCAGCCGATCCTCCTCTGCACCTCGGAGCGCCAGATCGAACGGACCCTCGCGGCAGCCACCGAGATGCTCGCCGACGCCCCGAGGGCCGAGATCATCCGCCAGTCGCTTGCGGACCGTGGCGCGGTCGTCCACGTCCCGACTGTCGAGGCAGGGATCGCGCTCGCCAACGAGTACGCGCCAGAGCATCTCTGCCTGTGTATTCGGGACGCCTGGTCGAAGGTGGGCCTGGTCGAGAACGCCGGCGGCGTCTTTGTCGGCGAGCTGTCGGCTGAGAGTATCGGCGACTACACGGCGGGGCCGAGTCACATCATGCCGACCGGCGGGACGGCCCGATTCAGCTCGCCGCTCAACCTCGACGACTTCGTCAAGATCACCTCCGTGTTCTCGTTTGGCAGGACGGAGCTCCAACGCCTCGGTCCACCCGCCATCGAGATCGCCCACGCCGAGGGCCTCCATGCCCACGCCGAGGCCATCGAGGTCCGCCTACAAGAGCTCGACGGGCAAGGGGTGCAGGACGGGGCATGAACGATCAGGAATCGCGTTCTGGAGCCCTGACGGCGCCTTCGGCCGTGCGGCGTTGCGTCGAGGCGATGGCCGAGTACGCCGGGCCGGTCGACCCGGCCCAGGTCGCGGCCCGCCTCGGACGACCCGTCGAAAGCATCGTCAAACTCGACGCCAACGAGAATCCATACGGGCCGTCGCCACTGGTCGCCGAGGCGCTCAGCCAGTTCCAGACCTACCAGACCTACCCCGACGCCGAGCAGCTCGCCGGCCGCGCACTCCTGGCCGAGTACGTCGGCCTGCCGGCCGAGCACCTGATGCTCGGCAACGGCGCCGACGAGATGATCGATCTGATCATGCGGACCTTCCTCGACGCCGGTGACGAGGTCATGGACTTCCCGCCCTCGTTCGGGATGTACGGCTTCAACGCCCAGCTCCAGGACGCCCGTGTGGTCGTCGTCGAGCGAAACGAGCGCTTCGACAT
>JACCZL010000843.1 GCA_013695975.1 Chloroflexota bacterium | reverse complement strand
CCCTTTGCTGGCTTCCCGCGCCAGCGAAACCTGGCGCTCGACCTGGCGGGCGGCCGCTGGGTGCTCTTCGTCGACGCCGACGAGCGGGTCCCGCCGGCGCTCGCCGCCGAGATCCGTCGGACGCTCGCCAAGGGCTCGGAGGCCGTCGGTTTCTGGATACCTCGGCGCAACCTGATCTGTGGTCGTTGGGTGCGGACGGCGGGTTGGTGGCCCGACTGCCAGCTTCGCCTCCTGAGACGTGGGGCCGCGCGCTACGACGAGGCCGAGCACGTCCACGAGGTGGCGCGGCTCGACGGCCCGGCCGGCAGGCTGTTGGAGCCGCTGCTCCACCTGAATTACGAGACGCTGGGCGAATTTCGCCAGAAGCAGGGGCGCTATGCGCGACTCGAAGCCCGGGCGCTGTACGGAGGGGGGGTCAAAGCGCGGCGCCGGAGCTTGCTGGGGCAGCCAGCTCGCGAGCTCTGGCGGCGCTTCGTCGAGCTGGGCGGCTATCGGCAGGGCTGGCTCGGCCTCGAGCTGTCGCTGCTCATGGCCGAGGCGAAGTATCGAACGTACCGCGAGCTGCAGTCAGTCCAATCGCTCAGCGGCCGAAGCGATGGATGGCGGTGATCGAGGTGAAGTAGAGGGAACCGTCGGGGCTGTTGACGACGTCGAGGTAGCAGTCCTTGGCGACGACGCCCTGCTCGGCTACCTGGTCGAGGCTCGGACCGCCGAGGCGGATACGAGTGAGGTCGCCGGTGACGAACGCGCAGAAGAACAGGTCGTGGGTGTACTCGGGCATCGCCTGGCCGGTGTAGAACGCCGCGCCGGTCGGCGCGAGACGGCCGAGGCCGGACTCCCAGACTGGATCGACGAAGCGGGGGTCGTTGACGATCCCATCCATCTCGGGACTGCCATAGTTGCCGCCGGCGACGACCCGGTTGACTTCGTCGTGACCCTCCTCGCCGTTCTCGGTGACGTAGGGCACGCCGGTGAGGGGATGGAAGTCGAGACCGTAGGGGTTCCGGAAGCCCAGGGCGAAGACCGGGGAATTCGGAAGGGGGTTGTCAGAGGGGAGCGTCCCATCGGGGTTGAGGCGCAGGATCTTGCCGTTGAGGCGATTCGGCTGTTGGGCCCGCTCGGCCTGATTCTGGTCGCCGACGGTGACGTAGAGCTTGCCGTCGGGACCGAAGGCCAGCCGACCACCGTTGTGGCAGCAGATGCCGATCGGGAGGTTTTCCCGGATGATGGTCCGGTTGTGGGCGAGCCCGTCGCGCTCGGTGAAGCGGACGATTCGGTTGTCGTCGGGATCGACCCCGTTGTTGGCGGCCTGCGAGTAAAAGACGTAGACGTAGTGGTTCGTGGCGAAGTCTGGGTCGAGGGCCAGACCGAGTACGCCGTGCTCTTTGCGCCGCGAGATCTTGAGGGTCTCGAACGGCTCGTCCTGGAGCACGCCGCTGGCGTCGAGGATGCGCACCATCCCCTTCTGGATCTCGTTGAAGAAGAGCCGTCCGTCTGGGGCGAAGGCGAGCGCGGCCGGGAGCTGGAGCCCGTCGACGACCTGGGTGACTCGGATGTCGGTTGGCGTCTGAGCAACGGGCGTCGGAAGATTGTTCTGGCGTGGCTCGGCGGTCCGGATCGGTTGGGGCGTCGGGGTCGGCGCCCGCGCCCGTTGGACTGTTGGCTTCGGGGTCGGGTCGCCCGCGCCCGCGGGAGGGTCGGGCGGCGTGCAGGCGATGGCAAGGAGGCAGGATGCCACCGCGAGGGCGGCCGTCCGCGAAACGTAGCGCAATGAGGTAGTCGACCGCTCCTGAGCGTACGCGATCCGAGCGACTCGGAGTATACCGCGCCCTCGTTCGGAGCGGCTAAGGCGGCTCGATCTTGGGCAGGAGCCGTCGGAGCAGCGGTAAGGCTCGGCGGGCGGCCTTGCCGCGGTGACTGATCCGATTCTTCTCGTCCGGGTTCAGCTCGGCCATGGTTCGCGCGAAACGCGGGACGTGGAAGATCGGGTCATAGCCGAAGCCGCCGCTCCCACGTGGAGCCTGGGCGACGAAGCCTTCACACGTCGCCGTGCGGCGGTAGAGGCGACCGCTCGGCGCGACGACGGCCAATGATGAGACATAGCGGCAGCGACGCTCCTCTGGGGGCCGCCCCGCTAGCCGCTCCAGGATCAGGCGGTTCTTGATGGCGTAGTCATCGGTATCGCCCCAGCGGGCCGAGAGGACGCCGGGCTCGCCCCCGAGCGCGTCGACGACGAAACCAGAGTCCTCGGCGACGGTCAGGAGGCGGCTGGCTTCGTGGAAGGCCCTCGCCTTGAGGGCGGCGTTCTCCTCGAACGAGCGGTCACCCTCTTCGACGTCCAGCTCGATGCCGATGTCCGCTGGCGTGACCAGGCGCGCCGGCAGGTCCGCGAACAGCTCGCGGTACTCGCGCAGCTTGCCCCAGTTGGTGGTGCCGATCAGCAGAAGGGGAGCTCGATCTCTGGTCGAGGACACCCTGGTATAGTAGACCGACGCCGCGATGCCTGCACCGTCCTCGTCCACCGACGATCTGGGCCTGTTCCTCGAGCGGGCGGTCTTGCCGAAAGGCTGGCGGGTGCTCTACGAGCCGACGGTCACCTCGACGAACGACCTGGCTCGTGAGGCGGCGCGGCGCGGCTGGCCCGATCGGTCGGTCTTCGTGGCCGACTACCAGACGGCCGGTCGGGGGCGTCATGGGCGCACCTGGACGGCGCCGCCGCGGACGGGGCTGCTGATGAGCGTGCTCCTTCGCCACTATGGCGGGGCGCCGCACTACTACACGATGCTGACGTCGGTCGGCGTGTGCCAGGCGATCGAACGGCTGCTGGGGCTCGAGCCGGCGATCAAGTGGCCGAACGACGTCATGATCGACGAGCGCAAAGTCGCTGGGGTGCTGGCCGAGGCGACCGACGATGGGGCCGAGGCAGTCGTGATCGTGGGCGTCGGGATCAACGTCGACCTCGACGCCGAGTCACTGGCACGCTTGCCGGACGCGACGACGCTGACGCGGGCGGCCGGCCACCGAGTCCATCGCGGCGAGCTGCTGGTGGTGGTACTGGAGTGTCTCGACGCCTGGCTTGCTCTGGGTCGAGGCACGCTGGCGACGGTCTGGCCGGCCTGGAGCGATCGGCTCTGGGGGCAGAACCAGGAGATTCGCCTGCGTGAGGGCGCCGAGCTCGTCGAGGGCGTCATCCTCGGCGGGGCTCCGGATGGGACGCTCCGGATCGCGACGCCCGAGGGTGTCGAGCGGCGCATCGTCGCGGGCGAGATCCTGCCCTGATCGCCAGGGAGGCGACGTCGATGGCCGTGGCGGATCGGCTGCTCCCGCGGCGAGTAGGGCCATCCGCGGGTCGGATCGGCCG
>JACCZL010000841.1 GCA_013695975.1 Chloroflexota bacterium | reverse complement strand
GAGTGGCAGTGCGGGCGCCTGGTGGTACCGGCGTGGGCAGGCTGCCCGCGCCGACGAGCGCACCGGAGACGATCCAGCCGGTGACCCCTGCCGAGTCGCGGATCTGACGCCAGGGGCGACCCTCTACCTCGCGCTCCGCTCCCAGCACCTCGACGGCCGAGCCTTCGGCCAGCGTCTTGAGGACGCGTCCTCCAGCGCCCGGCTCGGATCGGACGTTGGCCCCCTGGCCGCCGGTGTTGGCGATCTGGGCGCGTGGGCTGGCCGGCTTGGTCGCGGCGGGAGCGGCCGCACGGGTCGGCGTCGGGCGGGCTGGTTCGGCGGCGGAGGTTGGAGCGACCTGCGCGGCGGCAGGTGGTCGGGTGGAGGCTGGGGTCGCGGGTGCGGCGGCGGGGCGAACCGGCGTGACCGACCCCTCGGCGGCCAGAAAGCTGGACTGAACCCATCCGCTCTCACCGTCGGAGTCGCGGACGTTGCGCCAGCGTCGGGCGTCGGCATCTCGATCAGGACCGACGATTTCGACCAATGTGCCCTCCGGTAGGAGACGAAGGCGCTCGGCCGTGGTGGAAGGCTCGCGGCGGAGGTTCGCGCCCTCGCCGCCGGTGTTGGCGATCTGCGCGCGCTCGCCGAAGGTCTGGGCCGTCCCCACGGGCGGCGTCGTGGGGGTAGCGGTGGCGAAAATCTCGGCCAGGCCGACCGGCGAGGGGCTGGCGGCCACTGGGAGGGCCGGCGTGGGGGTCGCGGCGCGCGGCTCACCTGGTCGGGTGAGATTCAGGATGATGAAGACCAGGCTGCCGGTCAGGACGATGGCGGCGAGCGCGGCGGCGCCGAGACCGACCCAGTGAGCGCGCCTGAACGGTTGCGGCTCATAGGGGTCCGCGGATAGCGGGCGAGCCTGGGATCGCGGGCGCCGTCGAGCCCCCTCGGCGGCAGGTTCCAGCCAGCCTCGGATCCGATCACCCAGGCGCATGCCCTTCCCTCCCCCAGCGCGGCATCAAACGCCGCCGAGTACGACCCTCGGGGCGGGATTGTACCAGCCTATCGACCCGATTGGGATGATCGGTCGGCGGATCGCCCGCCGCGACCCTTCGCAGGGCTCGGTCCGAATGTGTACACTCACGCCGGCCCGGCGTCGGGTCGATCCATCGCATGGGGGAAGTCGTGGGACGATCGTCGATCTGGATTGTCGTGGCGTTGGTGACGTGTGTGAGTGGGCTCTTGCCGTTGGCCGAAAACTCCCCCGCCGCGGCGCAGGAGCGGGGGCTGGTTTACGGCGTCATCGTCGACACGACGAACCCGACGAGCATGCGTTTGGCGCGAGAGGCGGGCTTCACACACGCCAAGATGGTCCTGTTCTGGCCTCGGCTCGAGCCGAACCCCGGTCAGTACCTCTGGCTGGAGACCGAACAAAACGACCTCGACAACGTCATGCGAGCGGCGGCGGGCGAAAACATGCTCCTGGTGGTGCGTGTCGACGAAGTGCCCGGCTGGGCGGGCGGCTCGCCCGGCAACGCTGACCTGGGGGCCATCGAGCGCTTCTACGCCGCGATGGCGCGCCACGGGCGTGGCCGAGTGGTTGCCTATGAGATCTTGAACGAGCCGAACCTGCCTTTCGAATGGGGTGGCCCGCCCGACCCAGCCGGCTACGCTCGCTTCCTCAAGGCGGCGTACAGGGGGATCAAGGGCGAGGACCCCGGCGCCCTGGTGATTGGCGGCGGTCCCTCACCCAACACCGGCGGGTTTGGCGGCACGATCGAGGATGTCGACTTTCTCGAGGGGATGTACGCGGCTGGCGCGCGTGGATCGATGGACGCGCTCGGGGTTCACAACTATGGCGGCAACACCGAGCCGGAGCGCGATCCGAACGAGTGCGGGATCTGCTTCCGCCGCGCCGAGCTCTACCGAGCGTTGATGGTCCGGAGGGGCGACAGCGGGACGCCGATCTGGGCGACCGAGTATGGCTGGCTGCTCGATCCGGGCCGCGGGCTCGGCCAGTATGACTGGATGAAGGTTCCCGCCGACAAGCAGGCCGACTACATCGTCCGATCGTTCCGCTACGCGGCGGCGAATTGGCCCTGGATGGGCGGCATGCTCCTCTCGAACCTTGACGCGAGCACCTCGCCGTACCATACCGGCCCGGAGGACGGGCTGCCATGGTTTGCGATCCTCAACGCTGACCATTCGCCTCGACCGGCCTGGTACGCCTTCAAGGACCTACGCGACCAGCAGCGAACGGAGGCCGCGGCGCGGGCTGCGCGGAGCCAGCCGACTCCCGCGCCGGCCACTCCGCCCACACCGGTCGCGCCGCTTCTGCCCGAAGAGGCGCCACTCGAGGTCGCGGCTCCCGATTCGGACGGCGACGCGCCGCCTGCTGAAGGGCCGCCCTCGGCGTCGGCCTTGCGGGTCGCCAACACCGGTGGTCAGGGTGTGAACCTGCGTGCCGAACCCGGCACGACGTCGCGCCGGCTGGCCCTTCTGCGCGAGGGCGCCGTCCTCGAGATCGTGGGTCCGGACCGCCAGGTTGGCGGCAGAACCTGGCGCAACGTCCGCCAGTCGGGCGGCCCGAGCGGCTGGGTCGCGACGGAGTTTCTGAGCAGCGACGGGTAATTCCGTAGGTCGCCCCTATAGGGCTTCGAGCGCCGCCTGGAGGGCCGACAGGTCGGGATAGACGAAGTCGGGCTTGATCGTCGATCGGTCCGCGTCGGCCCTTGTCGAGACGCCGGTCAGGACCAGGATGGTCGCGAGGCCGGCTCGGGCGCCGCCGACGATGTCGGTGTCGAGACGATCGCCGACGATGGCGACCGCGCGCGGGGCGAGCCCAAGCAGCTCAGTCCCCATCAGCAGCATCGTCGGCTCGGGCTTGCCGATGACGAGCGGGGCGACACCGCTGGCCGCCTGGATCGCCGCGTGAGATGCGCCCGCTCCCGGGATGACGCCCTCAGGCACTGGCAGGGTGGTGTCTGGATTGGAGCCGATGAAGGCTGCCCCGGCTCGGACGTGCTGCACGGCGAGGGTCAGCTTGCGGTAATCCAGCTCGCGGTCGAGCCCGACGACGACGTACTCGACGTCGCGGTCGGCGAGCACGAAGCCGGCCTCGGCAATGGCCGAGCGGAGCCCATCCTCGCCGATCACGAAGACCCGGGCTCCGGGGGGCGACGCCTGTTGCAGGTAGCGCGCGGTTGCCCCAGCGCTGCCGAGCACTTCGTCGGGGGCGACGTCGATGCCCATGCCGGCCAGCTTGGCGACGTACTGGGCGGGTCGCAGCGTCGAGTTGTTGGTGATCAGGCGGAACGGCATGCGGATGCGCCGGAGGAATTGGAAGAAGGCGGGGGCGCCCGAGAGGACCCGATCGCCTTCCCAGACGACGCCGTCGAGATCCACCAGCAGCCCACGGATGGAGAGAAGGGGGCTGGTCTGGTGGGTCACCGTCGCGTCACGCCGAGACGAAGGCCGCCGCCGAGGAGCGCGAGCGCACTCGATTCCAGCAAAGTCAGGAGGGCGATCCGGACGGTCGCGTCGTACCAGAAGCCCTCCGGGAATAGGCGGATCAAATTATCCCGCTGTGGATCTAGCACCCAGAGGTCGTTGCTGAAGGATAGGAGATGGAAGCGAACGAACAGCTCGCTGAAGTCGAGCATCGCCAGGCCGCCGAGCAGGGCCAGGAGCGTCCAGGTGAGTGCCGCGGCGGTGAGACAGAGCTTGCCCAAGAGGGGCACGAACGCTCGTCGAACCAGCAGGAACCCGACGACGGC
>JACCZL010000885.1 GCA_013695975.1 Chloroflexota bacterium | reverse complement strand
TCCCCAGGAGCTTCCCCTGCCTTATTGAGCGGGTACGCTCATTGACTACCATCGGATCGCCCGTGCTATGACGGCCGAGATCGAAGACGGCCAGGCGGACTGGAGGCGACGGTACCGGATCTAGAGCGTCTCTATAATACGAGCGAGGTAGGGCTCACGCGGAAAGGAGATCGAGCGTGACGTCACCGCGGAGCGCCTTTCATTGTGAGGCCGGCGCGGGGCCCGGAGCGTGTCAGGGATGGACGAGCAGGAGCTGGTAGAAGTCCTGCGAGCGTTGGACGGAGAGTTGACATCGGCGAGTGATGTAGTCCTCGTCGGCGGCGCGGCGATGATCCTGCATTTTGGTGCCAGGCGTGCGACGCGCGATGTTGATGTGCTGCCGCTGCAAGGTGACATCGGGGAGCTACGGCGAGCCGTCAAGACCATCGCCCGACAGCATGCCCTGCCCGAAGACTGGATGAGCGATGCCGTCAAGGGATTTGTCGACATTCTTCCGCCGGGCTTTTCGAGCCGCCTCGTCCGACTGGACTTATCGCTCGAGCATCTCCGCCTGTACGTGCTCGGGCGTCCCGAACAAGTGGCGATGAAAGTCGTCGCGCTTCGTGAGCGCGACCTCGAGGATCTCGAGCTCTTGCTACCGACGTTGACCGAAGCCGACAAGGGCGTCCTAGCCGGCATCGTAGAGCATGTCGGCACATTCCGTCCTGATTGGGCGCAGAAGATGCGATACTTCCTCTTGGAGCAGGGATGGCAGATCCAGTAGACGGCCTATTTCAGGACTGGCGCGGATTGGGCGGGGCCGTGCTGGTGGCCGGGCGTGATCCTGATCCCCCAGTCCGTCCGCCCGAGGTGGTCATCGCCGAATCGACGGCGCAGTGCCGAGCGTCGAGCCGCCTCACCTGGGTAGTACTCGACTGGCTGCTTCGTCACGTCGAGAAGGTTGACGTTCAGACGCTCCTGCAACGGACACGGGAGCGCGGTGACCTGTCGGTGTTGGGGGTCCTGGCTGACGCGGCGAATCAACGCCGTCCGCATCCGACGTTCGAGCGCATAGTCCGCACCTGTGCCCCGAATCCGACCTTGGAGGTCTTCTTTCACCGGGTGGCGCAAAGCCCGTTGGCCGCGCGACTGGCTCGCGAGCACGCGCTCGATCTTTTCCGTCGATGGAATTATCTCAGTAGTGAGCTATGTTATCTTGGGGATGAGCCCGGGTACACGGCTGATCATGGCCCGTCGAGCACTGCGACGCTCGTGCTCGACGGAAGCTCCAGCACGTGACCGAGACGTTCGTGTGAACGCGTCCAGCCTTGGCCGCTGCCCCGCTTCCGGATCAGGTTGGACCGCATCGGTTGTGAGACAACGGCAAAGGAAGGTTTGAGCGATGCGATACCGCTGGCCTAATGGCAACCAATGCGCGGTGGTGCTGTCGTTCGACGTCGACGCCGAGTCCGGGCACGTCTTCCGCCAGCCGGAGCAGGCGGCGACGCGGCTGGACGTGATGGAGGAGCGCCGCTTTGGCCCGCGGACCGGCGTTCCCCGCATCCTGCGGCTGCTCGAGAAGTACGACCTACCGGCGACCTTCTTCGTGCCCGGCTACACGATCGTCCACCACACCGAGGTCGTCAAGACGATCCAGGCCGGCGGCTACGAGATGGGCTGTCACGGCAACGTCCACGAAGCCGTCGAGCAGCTCGACGCCGACGCCGAGCGGCGGGTCCTCGGCGAGCAGCTCGACATCTACGAGCAGTATCTCGGTATCCGCCCCAAAGGCTACCGCTCCCCCTCCTGGAGCGTGAACCTGCGCACCCCGGGCCTGCTCAAGGAGCACGGCTTCGTCTACGACAGCAGCCTGATGGGCGACGACATCCCCTACTTCGTCGACACCCCACACGGTCGGCTGGCTGAGGTCCCGATCCAGTGGCTCCTCGACGACGCCCCCTTCTACCGCCACGTCTACGGCGCGACCAACGCCATGGCCGAGCCCGACCGGGTGATCGGTCAGTGGACCCAGGAGTTCCGCGGGATGTACCGCGAGAACGGCTGCTTCGTCCTGACGATGCACCCCTACCACACCGGCCGCGCCAGCCGGATCGACGGCCTCGAGCGCCTGATCCGCGCGATGCGCCAGGAGCCCGGCGTCTGGTTCGCCACCTGCATGCAGGTCGCCGA
>JACCZL010000858.1 GCA_013695975.1 Chloroflexota bacterium | reverse complement strand
GCTCCGCGTGCGGCCACGATAATAGATCCGCCAGTCGCTTCTGCGCCGGCTGTGGGCAGGCCCTGGGCGGGGCAGCCATTGAGCCGCGGTTCGTCGCCCTTCAACGGGACACTCCGACCCACCTCGTCGAGCGCATTCTGGTCTCTCGGGACGCCCTCGAAGGCGAGCGCAAGCACGTTACGGTGCTTTTCGCCGATGTGCAGAGCTCGTTCGAGCTGCTGGCCAACCGCGACCCCGAGGAGGCGAGGGCGCTCCTGGCTCCGATCATCGAGGGCATGATCGAGGCCGTACACCGCTACGAGGGGACGGTCAGCCTCAGTCTCGGTGACGGGATCATGGCCCTGTTCGGTGCCCCACTCGCCCACGAGGATCACGCCCTCCGCGCCTGCTACGCGGCCCTCAGGATGCGGCAGACCGTCTCACGCTACGCCGACCAGATTCGGCGCTCACAAGGACTCCCAGTCGAGATCCGAGTCGGACTGAACTCGGGCGAGGTGGTCGTTGGCGCGATCGGGAACGATCTGCGGATGGACTACACGGCGATTGGTCACACCGTTCACCTGGCAGCGCGAATGGAGCAGATCGCGCCGGCCGGCTCGGTGCTTGCCACCCGCGACACCGTGCGGCTGGTCGAGGGGCTGATGCAGGCTAACTCGCGCGGCCTGGTCACCGTCAGAGGCCTCCCGAAGCCGATCGAGGTCTTCGAGCTGGTCGGCGTCGGGCCCGCGCGGGGCCGCTTGGAGGCTTCGGCCGGGCGGGGACTGACCCGCTTCGTGGGGCGCCAGACCGAGCTCGAATCGCTCCGCCGGGCGATGGAACAGGTAGATGCCGGCCGGGGTCAGATCGTGGCGCTGGTCGGCGAGCCCGGCGTGGGTAAGTCGCGCCTCTTCTGGGAATTTACGCATTCGTCATCGACCCGTGGTTGGCTCCAGTTGGAGGGTGGCTCGACATCCCACGGCCAGGCAACCTCCTACCGGCCCGTCATCGACCTGTTCAGGGCCTACTACCAGATCCAGACGGCTGACGACGAGCGCACGATCCGTGACAAGGTCACCAGCAAATTGCTCCTCCTCGACCCTGCCCTCGTGCCGACCCTGCCGGCCTTTCTCTGGCTGATCGACGTGCCGGTTGCAGACCCTGACTGGGAGCGGCTCGACCCGGCCCAGCGCCGGCAAGATGCCCTGAACGCCTGCAAACGGGTGCTGCTCCGCGAGAGCCAGGACCGACCCGTGCTGCTGGTGTTCGAAGACCTGCACTGGATCGATCCCGAAACCCGGGCCCTCCTTGACAGCTTGGTCGAGAGCCTTCCGACTGCGCGAATCCTGCTCCTGGCCAACTATCGGCCGGAGTACCGACACGAGTGGGGGCACAAGAGCTACTACACCCAGGTCCGGATAGACTCGCTGTCGGCCGAGAGCGCTGAGGAGCTGTTGGAGCAACTGCTCGGGGCGGACCCCACCCTCCGGTCGCTGAAGTTGGCGCTCGTCGAGCGGACCCAGGGCAACCCGTTCTTCCTCGAAGAGAGCGTTCGGACGCTTGCCGAGATCGGCTCCTTGAGCGGTGATCGTGGCGCCTACCATCTAGACGGGGCGGTGACGGGCCTCCAAGTTCCGGCGACGGTCCAAGCTGTCCTGGCCGCCCGAATCGATCGACTTCCGCCCGACGAGAAGCGCCTACTCCAGGCGGCGGCGGTGATCGGCAAGGATGTGCCTATGGCGCTGCTTCGAGGCATCGCTGACGCGCCCGCGGAGGCGCTCGGACGCAGCCTCGGCCACCTCCAAGCGGCGGAGCTGCTCTACGAGCGGAGCCTCCTTCCAGACCTGGAATACACCTTCAAGCACACCCTCACCCACGAAGTGGCCTATGGTAGCTTGCTCCACGAGCGGCGCCGCGCTCTGCACGCCCGGATCGTCGAGACGATCGAGGCGCTCTGGCCGAACCGCCTGGCCGATCAGATCGAGCGGCTGGCGCTGCACGCCTTCCGGGGTGAAAGCTGGGACCGGGCCGTGCACTACCTGCACGAGGCAGGTCTCAGGGCGGCCGCGCGCTCCGCCCAGCGCGCGGCCGTTGAGTTCCTCGAGCAGGCGCTCGCGGCCCTCGAGCATGGGCCGGAGCGTCGCGAGAAGCTCGAGCAGGCGATCGACTTGCGCTTCGACCTGCGGACGTCGCTCTTGCCGCTCGGCGAGATCGAGCGGATTCTGGACGTGCTGCACGAAGCGGAAGCCCTCGCCGAGACCCTCGGCGACGAACGTCGACTGGGACGCCTCTCTTCGTATATGACCGCCCACTTCTGGCAAGTGGGGGAGAACCTCCGCGCCGTCGAGGCCGGCCAGCGCGCCCTCGCCATCGCGGCGAGGCTGGGTGATCTTGCCCTCGAGGTGGCGACAAACCAGCACCTCGGCCAGGTGTACTTTGCGCTGGGGGATTATCGCCGCGCCGTCGAGATGCTCAGGAGAAACCTGACGTCCCTCAAGGGCGATCTCGGCCGAGATCGCCTCGGCATCGCCGGGTTGCCGCCGGTGAGCATCCGCAACGCCTTGATCTGGTGCCTCGCGGAACTGGGCGAGTTCGAGGAGGCGGTGGCCGAGGGAACGGAGGCGATCCGAATCGCCGAGGCGGCCGGCCACCGCTTTAGCCAGGTCTATGCCTCGTACCGTGTCGGCGGCGTGCACCTCCGCCGAGGTGACCTGGACCACGCCATCCCGCTGCTCGAACGGGCCCATGAGCTGTGCCAGGCTTGGAGCTTCCCTGCCCTCCTTCCGTGGACTGAGGCGGTCCTCGGTCATGCCTACGCCCTCGATGGGCGAGTCGCGGCGGCCCTGCAACTGCTGGAGCAAGCGGTCGAGCACGCAGCCTCGATCCAGTTTACGACCCTGCAGTCGCTGTGGCTGACCTGGCTGAGCGAAGCGTACCTGCTCGCCGGCCGCCGCGCCGAGGCGGAACGCCTGGCGCAGCGGGCCCTCGAGGTCGCCCATGACCGTCAGGAGCGAGGCAATGAGGCCCACGCCAACTGGCAGCTTGGCGAGATCGGATCACAAGACGATCCCCCCGACTTCGAGCAGGCCGAAGCCCGCTATCGTCACGCCGTCGGGCTGGCCGAGGAGCTCGGCATGCACCCGCTGCTGGCGCAGTGTCGCCTCGCCCTTGGCCTGCTCTACCGCCGGATGGGACGGCCGGAGCAGGCGCGATCGGAGCTGTCAGCCGCCGGCGCGCTCTTCCGCCTGATGAAGCTCGCGGCCGGAGCGGGACGCGCCGAAACCGAGCTGGCTAGCCT
>JACCZL010000838.1 GCA_013695975.1 Chloroflexota bacterium | reverse complement strand
GGGCGAACGGGCGGTGCGCTCGTGAGCTTCGACTTCGTCCGCCGACGGCTCGCGTTCTACGCCGTCTCGATCGCGCTCCTCCTACCAGGCCTGATCTCGCTGCTCCTGCCCGGGGGGCTGCGACCGGGCATCGACTTCACGAGCGGGACGATCCTCACCCTCCGCTTCGACCGTCCGGTCGACCAGGCCGAGCTGCGCCAGGCCTTCGCCGATCTCGGCCACCCTGAGGCGATCGTCCAGCGGTCGGACTCCGAAACGTTCCTCGTCCGAACGCTGCCCTTCGAGCAGGCGATCTCGGAGACGGCCGAGAGCCAGAGTCAGACCGCGCGTCAGGCGCTGGTGGCTGGACTAGAACAGCGCTTCGGCCAGGTCGCGGTGCTCGGGTTCGACTCGGTTTCGCCGATCATCGCCGAGGAGATCGTTCGTTACGCCTTTTTGGCGGTCCTAGCAGCGTGCGGCGGAATCCTGCTGTATCTCTGGTGGGCGTTTCGCAAAGTCCCCCACCCGCTCCGCTACGGAACCTGCGCGGTGATCGCGCTGGTCCACGACGCCCTGCTCCTGCTGGGAGCGTTCTCGCTGCTGGGGCGGCTGTTCCACGTCGAGATCGACGCCATGTTCATCACCGCGGTTTTGACCGTCATCGGGTTCTCCGTTCACGACACGATCGTCGTTTTCGACCGCGTCCGCGAAAACATCGCTCGCCGCGCCGGCGACTCGTTCGCCGACATCGTCAACCACAGCCTCGCCCAGACGCTGGCGCGGTCGCTCAATACGTCGGTGACGGTGCTGCTCACCCTGGTGACCCTCCGTCTCTTCGGCGGCGTGACGATCCACAACTTTGTCCTGGCGCTCCTGATCGGGATTGCCTCAGGGACCTACAGCTCGATCTTCAACGCCAGCCTGCTCCTCTACTCCTGGGAGAACGGTGAGCTTGGCAGGATCTGGCAACGCCTGACTGGCCGTCGCCCACAGCCGGTTTCCTCCACGTAGGGGCGCGATGAATCGCGCCCCTACAGCAGCTCCTGGTGCTCCGGATCGAGGGCGAGGCGCTCGACCAGCTTCTTGACGTCCTGGACCCGGTCGCGGGGACAGACCAGGACCGCATCCGGCGTCTCGACGACGATCATGTTTTCCAGGCCAACGGTCGCCACGGGCCGCGAGGTCGCAAATACCAGGCTATCCCGCGTGCCCAGGGTCAGGTGGGTCCCCCGCACGACGTTGCCCGCCTGATCGCCAGGTAGCAGCTCGAACAGCTCGCCCCAGCTCCCGATGTCGCTCCAGTCGAAGCGCGCTGGGATGACGGCCACGCGATCGGATTTCTCGAGGATGCCGACATCGATGGTCTCGATTGGCACCGTTGGATAGAGCTCGCCCAATGCCTGCTCCTGCTCAGGTCCGCCCAACGCTGGCGCGATCTTCGAGATCCGATCGAGAATCGCGGGCTGGTAGTGCCCGAACTCTTCGAGGATGACATCGACGCACCAGACGAAGACGCCGGGATTCCAGAAGTGTCGACCAGACGACGCGAAACGGCGGGCACGCTCGAGCTCCGGCTTCTCGATGAACCGCACGACTCGGCGCACCGTGTAGCCGCCGACCTCGCTCAGCGCGTCGCCTGCCTCGATGTAGCCAAGCTGCGTCGACGGGCTGGTCGGCTCGATCCCCATCAGCACGAGCTGGCGAGTGGCGTCAGCCGCCGTAAAGGCGGCCCCAAGCGTCGCGCGGAACTCATCACCATCGGTGATGAAGGCATCCGAGTGTACCGACGCCATCACCGCCGTGGCGTCGCGCCGCTGGATCTCCGCGGCCGCCAGGGCGAGGCTACCGGCGGTCCCGCGGCGGGCCGGCTCGACAAAGACGTTGCCCGCGGGAACCTCGGGGAGCTGCTCGCGGATGCCATCCGCGTGGGACTGCTCGGTCATGATCAGCACCCGCTCCGGCGGAACGAGCGGGGCGATCCGATCGACGGTCTGCTGCAGCAGCGATCGCTCGCCGTGGACCGTCAGGAGCTGCTTGGGGTGATGCGACCGGCTCAGCGGCCAGAGCCTGGTGCCGCTGCCGCCGGCGAGGACGACGACGAACGTATGGGATTCGGGCACGCCTGGACTCCTTGGGAGCGTCGCCGGCGGGCCTGGCCGAGCAGCGCCGCTCGGGCTTGTTAGGGGGCCGCCACTTCGCGGCCCCCCCGAGATGCTACCACACCCCCGGCTGCTCCGACCGGCTGAGCCGCCACGATCGGTCGCGGCGTCTCGAGCTCTTGCCGTCGCACTTTGGCGGCGTGGACGAACTGGTCGAAGAGCGGGTGTGGGCGGTTCGGCCGCGACTTAAACTCCGGATGGAACTGCGTCCCGAGCATCCAGGGATGGTCGACCAGCTCGGCGATCTCGACCAGGCGGCCGTCCGGCGACAACCCGCTCAGGCAGAGCCCTGCCCCGACGAGCGGCTGCCGAAAATCGTTGTTGAACTCGAAGCGATGGCGGTGGCGCTCGAAGACGATCGCTTCGCCATATGCCGTCGCGGCGAGCGAGCCCGGCGTGAGCTGGCAGGGATAGACCCCGAGCCGCATCGTCCCACCCTTGTCAGAGACGTCCTTCTGCTCAGGCAGCAGGTCGATCACTGGATAGCGAGTGAACAGGTCGAACTCGGTGCTATTGGGCTCGTCGGACCCGAACACGTGGCGAGCAAACTCGATGACGAGCACCTGCATCCCGAGGCAGAGTCCGAGGTACGGGACGCGTCGCTCGCGCGCGAAGCGGGCGGCTCGCACCATCCCCTCGACGCCGCGGTGGCCGAAGCCGCCGGGCACTACGATCCCGTCGAAGCCGCCCAGGACCGCCTCGGGGTCCTCTTCCTCGAGCCGCTGCGAGTCGATCCAGGCGATCCGCGGTCGCGCGTCGTGGCGCCAGCCAGCGTGGTAGAGCGACTCCCGGACGCTGATATAAGCGTCCTCGAGGTCCATGTACTTGCCGACGACGGCGATGGTGAGCTCATCGCTGACGGTCTTGGCGCGCGTTACGAGGTCGCGCCAACTGGCCAGCTCCGGCGCGCTGGCCGCCAGGCTCAAGCGCTCGACGACGAAGTCGCCGAGCCCCGCCGCTTCGAGTGTCAAGGGCACCTCGTAGATCGTCGTCGCCGTCTCCAGCGGGATCACAGCCCGACTCTCGACGTCACAAAAGAGGGCGATCTTTTCCTTCAGCTCGTCGGGCACCGGATAGTCGGAGCGGGCGACGATGACGTCGGGCTGGATTCCGATGCTCCGCAGCTCCTTGACGCTGTGCTGGGTCGGCTTGGTCTTGAGCTCCTTGGTCGGACCGACGAACGGCAAAAGGGTCACGTGGATGTACAGGGTTTCGTCACGCCCAAGCTCGCGGTGCATCTGGCGAATGGCCTCGAGGAACGGTAAGCACTCGATGTCGCCGACCGTCCCGCCGACCTCGACGATGACGACCTCGGCCCCGGTCTGCTTTGCGACTCGTCCAACGCGGTCCTTGATCTCGTTGGTGATGTGCGGGACGACCTGGATCGTGCCGCCCAGAAAGTCGCCGCGGCGCTCGCGGCCGATGACCCCCGAGTAGATCCCGCCCGTGGTCACGTTGCTGGCGCGGGTCAGGTTGGCGTCGATGAACCGCTCGTAGTGCCCCAGGTCCAGGTCGGTCTCAGCCCCATCGTCGGTGACAAACACCTCGCCGTGCTGGTAGGGGCTCATCGTGCCAGGATCCACGTTGATGTAGGGGTCGAGCTTCAGGATCGAGACGGAAATCCCCCGACTCTTGAGCAGACGCCCGAGCGAGGCAACGGTTATGCCCTTCCCGACTGACGAAACGACGCCACCGCTGACGAAGATGTACTTAGCCACGCCTTCCCTCCGAGCTGATTTCAACAAAAAACCGGCGCCCCTGCTGGGGGCGCCGGTCGGTCGCTAGAGTCGCTGCGCTGTTCGGGGGTGCGGGGATGGCTGCTTACACCCGACCCCTACCCTCATGGGCTGCCGCCTTGTCCGTGCATGAGATCATGATACGACCGACAGCGAGGGCCTGACAAGCACGAAACACCGCGCGCACGGGGCGGCTTTGAGCGCTCGGGCTAGCTCGGCGGCGCTGAGCCACGGGGTGACAGACGTACCGTCATGCGATCGTCGCTGGTCGTCACCTCGACGACATCGAGCTGGCCGTCCCGAGCCATCTGGGCCAGCTCACGGTTGATCGGCTGGGTGAGGAGAGCGTCGATGTCGATCGGGAGGACCAGCGACCCGAGCATGACTTCACGAGCGTCCAAGCGCACCAGCCGGTCCACCACGCCGACCGCCATCAGCGCCGATGCCTCGAACCGCTGACCCATGAACGGCACCTCGGCGATCAGCACCAGGCGCTCGCCTGGCATAACGTCGATCCGCGGGTTCTCCAGCCGGACTGGCCCCTGGACAACCGCCAGCCGCTGCTGCGCCAGACTGCTAAGGTAAGGCTCCTGCAAGGTTAGGACCAGATCCTGTCCGCTGGCGGCGGAGATCCTCGGACCGATTGACTCGGCTCGCGGCGCGCTCAGCGCCTGGACCATTAGCAGGACGGCCGGGCCGAGGATCGCGCCGAGAATGAAGGCCAGGATCGTAGCCCAGCGCGGACGCATGCTCACGACTGGTCCGAGTGTACCACGGCCCCGCGGTCGCGACGACACTGGGACCGGATGAGCGCCGTGACCCAGCAGGCCCCCGCGAGTGCCACGCCCAGCGCGTTGCGCAGACGCACGTCACCGCGGAGTAAGCCGTCCTGGGTGCCGTCGGGTCCGAGCAGCAGCAGCAGCGCCGCGCCCTGGACATCCAGAGCCAGCAGGAACAACGTACCGGCCAGCGCCAGCCGCGGCCAACGGGCGCCCTCCGCGGCGAGGCAGGAACGACCCAGCGAGACGAGGTAGAGCGCCAACGCCGCGCTCAAGCCCCCGAGCCCGACGTGATCGAACAGCCCCAGAATCGCCACGCTAGCCGTCGCTCACGACGCCATCAGCGGGGTTGCGTACGAGCAGGGCGCTGAGCGTCACTCGGTCCCACGGTCTGCGTGCGTTCCTGGCGCGCCCACAGACCGACGATCAGCGCCAGCAACACGGCCGGCAGCAAGAGCGCGCCAAATCGCTCGTCGTCGTAGAGGGCGGGCCGCGGTACGAACCACGCCAGCCCTCCCAGGCCCACGACCAGGACTGGCCCTAGCCCTCGGGCGAGCTCCCACAGCCGGCCTGCCACCCAGACCAGCGGAAGCGCCAGCAGGACGTAGTCATGCGGATAGGCGTAGGGCGTGACCAGCAGCGATGCCGCCAGCAGGGCGCCGGCGAACGGCTCGACGGCCGGCGCATCCCGCCACCACCACACGGCGACGCCAACAAGGAGCGCGGCGGCGAGCGACGCCCAGACAAACCAGCCGGCTGTTCGGTCCTCGAGGGCAGCGCTCAAGAAGACGTTGGAGCCGATGGTCGACCCCCAATAGTTCCAGCTCGTGGGAAGCTCGCGGCTGAGGACTTCGATCCAGCGGCGGGAGTACAGCGCGGTGGCGCCGACCAGACCGATGCCCGTGACGAGGAGTGCCCTGGCGAGATCGCATCGGCGGCGGTCCCGCCACTCCTGGCAGGCGAGGCCGGCCGCGAGCAGCACGACTAGATGCGGTTTGGCGACCACCGCGAAGCCCAGCAGGGCGCCCGCAACTGCCGGCCGCCCTCGCGCGGCCGCGACGGCGAGCGTGGCGCAGAGCCCGACGGCTGCCGAGCTCTGCCCGAGGAGCAAGCCATACGCGCTCGCCGGCCAGAGGCAGAGCAGCCCAGCCAGCGGCAGGACACCCACGGGCCAGCGGGGAATGGCAGCGAGCCACGGCGAGGCGGCGGCGATGGCAGTCAGGGCGGCGACGCTGAGGCCGAGCCAGACGGACGCGGCGGCCGTCGGGGTCAGCGTGACCAGGGGCACCAGCAGGAAAGCAAACGGCGCTGGACTGACGAACCCCGCGCCGTACGGATTGCCAGTGAGAGTGTACCCCCGAGCGCCTTCGTAGAAAACCACGAAGTCGTTCCCCTCCACGCTGCCGGGCGGATGGTCCGGATCGAGGGCCGAGACGAGCGCGAGGCCCGCCAGGACGACACCCAAAGCGGTCAGCAGGATTCCCGACCGCCTATCCGCGCGACCCACTCTAGACTGCCTCGGGCGGATCATAGTCGCCGTGCGAGCCCACGACAAGGACGCGTCACGGGTGTGGTATACTCGCCACGGAATCTCTCGCCCACGGTGGTACGGGGTCACTGGACGCGCAAGCGCTCGCAAAACTGATCGTCGACATCGCCTCGGATAAGCAGGCTAGTGACATTGTGCTGCTAGACATCCGGCAGCTTTCTTCGGTCGCCGATTATTTTGTCCTCTGCAGCGCGGCCAGCGAGCGTCAGGTTAGCGCGGTCGTGCGCGACATCCTGGCCGGCCTACGGAACGAGCACCAGGTGCGTCCGCTCCGCGTCGAGGGTCAGGCAAGCTCTGGATGGGTCTTGCTCGACTACGGCGATGTGGTCGCTCACGTCTTCGCCAACGCCCAGCGCGAGTTTTACGAGCTCGACGACCTCTGGTCCGGAGCCGTGCCCCTGGTGCGCGTGCAATGAACCTCTCGTTGCGTCGCCAGCACGGACTTCATCCGGGACAGTTCTTTGGGATCGGCATGAGCGTCGGCGTCGTCGTCGGGCTGGTGCTCGGCACGTTGCTCGCACTACGACTCGGCGAGGACGCGTACGAGGTGGTCAAATACCTGATCGACCGGCTCGCCGGGCGTCGCGACCGCGTAAACTTTGAGCTGCTGCTGCAGTGACCCGCCCCTTCCGCGGGCGCTCATCCACCTACAGCTCAGGCAGCGTGACGTGGAACGTCGTTCCCCCGCCCTCACCCGGTTCGTGCCACACTCGGCCGCCCGAGCGCCGGACGATCTCGCGGACGATGTACAGGCCGAGCCCCAGGCCCCGGGCGCTACTCCGCTCGGCGTCGCGGCCCCGGTAATAACGATCGTAGATTCGCTCCGCCTCCTGGCTGTTGGTGCCCATCCCGGTGTCCGAAACGGCGATGTGGACGCCGTCGGGGCCGCGCTTGACCTGGATCGTCACCTGCCCGCCCTCGGGAGTGTAGCCAAGCGCGTTACTCAGCAAGTGCGCCAGGATCTGGGCGACCCGACGGGGATCCAGGCGCGCCACCAGCGCGCTGCCATCCACCACGCGGAGGTCGTGCCTGCCGTCCAGCCCACGAGCCTGATCCGCCGCGGCGCGGGCGACCGCTATCAGATCGGCCTCGACCGGATCGCTGTAGAAGGACGCCGAATCGAGCTCGGCAACTTCGGAGAGGTCTCCCAGCAACCCCGACAGTCGAGTGGTTTCGCGAAGGATCACGTCGAGGGCGCGCTGCGCGACCGCCGGATCGCTCAATCCGCGTCGGAGGAGCTGCGCATAACCATGAATCGCGGTCAGCGGCGTGCGAAGCTCATGCACCGCCGCGCGCGAGATGCCGATCATCTCCCGCTGGTCGGCCATGGACGACCGATGGCTCGCCACAGCGCGGATACCTTGCGGCTCCGTCGATGCTTGCGCCTCGTCCAGCTCTTCAGCCCGCTGCGTGTCCATGGCCCACGTCCACTCAGGATGTATGGCGCCGTCCGCGGCTCGGGTCGTGTGGCGGACCAGGCCAACCGTCCGCACCGTGACGCGCTCCAAACCGTTCGATGGCCACCTCTGGCACGTACCCTGCACCGCCACCCGACGCGCGCAGGTTGCGGAGAGAGTCTGCAGGAGTTGTGCCAGCCATGAAGACGGGCGTTATCAGCGGCCCGCCGGCCGAGCTGCTGGTGGCAGAGCGAGAGCTGCTCGGTGACCTCCGCGAGCTTCTCGCGACGGCGGGCTCACCCGAAGAGAACCTGGCGGTGTTGCGTCAAGCCATCGTCGATCTCGATCAATTGTTCTTGCTGGTCGTGGTCGGAGAGTTCAACGCCGGAAAGTCGGCCTTCGTCAACGCCCTGCTCGATGCCGAGGTGCTCGAGGAGGGGGTCACGCCGACGACAGCGGCGATCACGGTGCTGTCCCACGGCCCGGCGTCGCGACGAGTCGACCCTGATGGCGTCGTCGAGCTGACGTTCCCTGCCGAGGCGTTGCGCGAAGTGCGCGTCGTCGACACCCCCGGCACCAACGCGATTCTTCGCCACCACGAACGGCTGACGCGGGAGTTCGTCCCGCGCAGCGATCTGGTCCTTTTTGTCACGTCAACTGACCGCCCCTTCACCGAGAGTGAGCGAGCTTTTCTCGAGCAAATCCGAGCCTGGGGCAAGAAGATCGTCGTGATCCTCAACAAGGTCGATCTCTTGCGCAGCTCGGACGAGCTCGCCACACAGCGGCGCTTCATCGAGGAGCACGCGGCCTCGCTGCTCGGCTTCGTGCCCCAGATCTTCGCCGTCTCGGCCCGCCTGGCGAGGGCGAGCGGCGATGGCGTCGACCCGGCCGCCAGCCGCCTGCAGAGCGGCTTGCCCGAGCTAGAGGCCTTTCTGGCGCGTACCCTCGACGATGTTGGCCGGCTCCAACTCAAGCTCTTGAGCCCGCTCGGCGTCGGCGATCGCCTGGTCGCCGAACAGCGCGCCGCCGCGGCCGCACGCCTCGGCGTCCTGCGCGATGACCTGCGAGCGAGCGAGCAGATCGACCGGCAACTCCAGCTCTACCGCGACGACATGCAGCGCGACCTCGAGCCGCGCCTGGCCGAGCTGGAGAACGTGATCCGCGCCATGGGCGAGCGGGGCCAGGTCTTCTTCGACGAAACGCTGCGGATCGGCAGGATCTTCGACCTCTTCAACGCCGATCGGGTACGTGGCGAGTTCGAGCGCCAGGTCGTCGCCGACGCGCCGGAGCAGATCGATCGTCTCGCGCAGGATCTGATCGACTGGATGGTCGACCAGGACTTGCGGCTGTGGCGGAGCGTCGTCGACCAGGTCGACCGACGCGGGCGGGAGTCGGCCGGCGGCGCCCGCCTGGCCGGATCCTTCGAGTACGATCGGCGTTCCCTCCTTCAGTCAGTCGGGCGAGCGGCGCGGGACGTCCTTCAGCGTCACAACCATCGCCAGGAGGCCGAAGAGCTCGGCGGCTCGGTCCGCGACGCGGTCACCAGGGCCACAGCCGTCGAGGCCGGCGCGGTGACTCTCGGCGCGGTCACGCTCGCCGTCTTCAGCTCGGCGGCTGCGGACGTGACCGGCTTGCTGTTTGCGAGCCTGGCGGCCGGTTTCGGGTTCTTTATCCTGCCCATGAAAAAGCGCCAGGCGCTCGAGCGCTTTCGGGAGCGGACGGACGAGCTGCGCGAAGGCTTGACGGCGGCGCTACGCACTGAGTTCGACCGCGAGCTCAACGGCTCGCTCGGGCGGATCAAAGATGCCCTCGCGCCCTACGATCGCTTCGTGCGCGCCGAACAGGAGCGGCTCGGCGAGACCGACCTGGCGTTGCAAGGGGTCCAGGAACGGGCCCGCCGGCTGCGGGCCGAGATCGAAGGACTGGTCGAGCGGCCGGAGCAGCGCCTGGGCGAGCCGCCGCTGGCCGTCGCCGAAGGCGAGTCTCGATGAACGATCCATCCAAGGCCTGGCCGCCGCTCGTCGGCGACTTCATGCTTGGCAACCCGAACAGCCCAGTCGCCGTTTGCACCCTCGCCAGTCGTAGCCTCGTGCCCCTGCTGGGCTCCCGTCCTGAGATTGCCATCGCCGGACGGGTCTGGACTGAGAACGTCGGCATCGAGCGGATGGTCCAGAATCTCGTCGCCAATCCGAGCCTCACCGTCCTGATCCTCTGTGGTCGGGAGTCGCGCCACGGAGTCGGCCAGACGATCCTCAGCCTCCACTGCAACGGCCTGGATGGAGATTTCCGGGTGATCGGCTCCCAGAGTCCAGAACCGTACCTCCCGAACCTGCGACCAGAAGAGCTAGCCCGCTTTCAGCAAGACGTTCGGATGATCGATCTGATCGGAGAAATGGACCCGGACAAGATCGTCGAGTATGCCCATGCCGCGGCCTCGTCGGTCGAGTCTGCGCGCGCGGGCGTGGACGCCGCCGGGCCTTCGGGACGGATCGATCGACCGGTGGAGAGGGTCCAGGCCCGCTCGGACGATCATGCAGACTGGCGCTATGATGCGAGCGGCTTTTTCCTGATCTTCATCGACCGACAGACAGCCACGATCCAGGCCGAGCACCACTCGCAGGATCGCACGCTGTTGCGGGTGGTCGCTGGCAGAACGGCGCAGGAGATCTGCCACACCCTGGTCCGCCTGGGGCTGGTCACCGAGCTGGCCCATGCTGCCTACCTGGGCCGGGAGCTGGAGCGCGCCGAGGCGGCCCTCCGATTGGGACTTCGCTACGAGCAGGACACGCCCATCGACCTGCCATCGCTCGCTCGCTAACGTAGCCCTTTGGGGATGAAGCACGTGACAACAGTACTCGCGATCATGGCTCACCCGGATGACGAGCTGTTTGGGACCGGCTACCTGGCCAAGCTGGTCGCCGAGGGCCACGAGCTCAGCATGCTCTGCACGACTCGTGGCGAGGGCGGTGAGGTCGGGGAGCCGCCGGTCGGGCCGAAGGCGCGGCTCGGCGTGTACCGCGAGGCCGAGATGCGAGCCGCGGCGCGGGCGCTCGGAGCGCGCGACATCTGGTTCCTCGACTTCGTCGACCCCAGGATGGAGATCGACGGCGAGGCCCTCCCGATCGACGCGACATCCCAGCAGTTTCGAGCCGCGCTCAGCGTTCACCTCGAGCGGCTCCGCCCTGACGTGGTGGTGACCCACGGGTCCAACGGCGAATACGGCCATCCGCAGCACGTCTACACCCACCGAACCGTGCGCGACGCGCTGGCCGAGCTGGCCCCGTGGAGACCCTCCGAGATGCTGACCTGGTGCGCCAATACCGGCGCCAACGCCGAGGACAAGCTGACCAATCGCGACGACCCGGCCGACTTCTCGCTCGACATCACACCCTGGTTCTCGACCAAGCTTGCGGTGGCGCAGGCCCACCGAAGCCAGCACGCCATGTTCCTCCGAAACAATCGGACTAGCGACCTCGCCGACGCCCTGCGCAGAGAGGAAGCGTTCCGCCGATGGGACACCGGCTCTTGACAGGAGAGGGACCCAAGGCGGGATAATGGGATGACCCAGCCATCTGGACGGAGTAGGCCAAGCGATGAAGATCACTCGTCGTGCTTTCCTGAGGACCGCGCCCGCGGTGGCGGCGGTGCTGACCCTGCCAATTTCGGGCGTGCCCCGCGCCGCGGCCTGCACCACTGACGAAGCCATCGGCCCAGCCGACGTCTGTCAGCCAAGCGGGCAGATCGCGCGCCCAGCCGGCGATCCATCGTTCCAGTCGTTCTGGGTCAAGACGCACCTGCCAACGAAGGCGTGGCCAAGCGCCGACGAGCTGGACGGCGCAGTCGCGGAGGTGTCCGAGGGACGGCTCTTCCGCGTCGATGGTCCGCAAGAAGGCTACCGCCTGCCAGTCTGGAGCCCGCGTAGCAACCAGCAGTTGTATCTCGGGTCCGAGGCGGTCGGCCCGGTCGACACCCCGTTCTGGGCGGACTTCGCACAGGACGGCCGCTGGTTGGACGTCAACATCACCCCACTGCAGCGGATCCGAGCGATGCAGGGCGAGGACGAAGTCTTCCGCGACCTGACGACCGCCGGCAAGCAAGGGTTGACCAGGCCCGGCCTGTATCGGATCTTCCGTCGCGTCGCCAACGAGACGATGGATAGCCGGACGGATCCCACGATCCAGGCCACCTACCTCCTGAAGAACGTGCTCTACACCCAGTATTTCCTCGGGAACGGCTCGGCGATCCACTACAACTGGTGGGCCACCACCTGGGGCTACCCCGGCTCGCAGGGCTGCCTCGGCATGCGGCTGGCCGGCGCCAAGTTCCTCTGGGACTTTGCCTCCATCGACACGCCGATCGTCATCCATTCTTAGGCGCTGGGCACGGGCGTCCGCGAGCGCTGTCACCCCGTCGAGGCTGGCGTTCGGCGCCGTGCTGGTGGCAACAGCGGTGTCGCCAGACTGGCTGGCGGCCCTGCCAACACTCTGTCCGTTCAGGTGGGTGACCGGACTCCCCTGCCCCGGCTGCGGGCTCACGCGCAGCGTCGTCGCCGCCGCCCACGGCGACATCGGTCAGGCGCTGGTGTTTCATCCTCTCGGACTCGCCGTTCTGCTGACCCTGCTCGCTCTGAGCGTCGCCGAGCTCCGGTCCGTTCGGTTCTCGCTCGGTCCGACCAAGAGCCGGGGGTGTGATGCGAGCCAGGAAAGCGGGATGCTCGGGTTGCGCGCGCGTCGATGGTTGCCGTGGTTGGCGAGCGGCGCGTTCCTGCTCGTTTGGTTGGTCCGCCTCCCCCTGTTCGTCGCCGGCGTCTGGGTCTACTGAGCGGGTCCAAGGCTCGCCGACGTGACCGCGCACGAGCTGGATGCAGCGCCCCCCCGCGAGGACCCGAGCCGACGGGGGTCACCGCTACGCGCTGTCGCCCTACCAAGGGGGCGGCTCGCTCGATCGCTGACGCTCGGCCTCCTCCTGTCGGGCTGCTTCTTCCTCGCCCTGGGGCCACGGCTGGCCGGGCTCGACACCTACGGGACGTCGGACGAGGGCTTCTGGATCCAGCGGACCCTGCGGTTCGGCGCGGCCCTCGCCCAGCGGCAGCACCGGCGGACCTACCGCACGGGCCATCCTGGGGTGACGGTGATGTGGGTAGGCCTGCTCGGCGTGGGCCCGCAACGTCTGGAGCCGTTCATTCCGATCCGCTACAGCCCCTTCCTGGTGCTCCAGCGGAGGCCAGGCTATCTGGAGGTTCTGTCGGCGGCACGCCAGGCGATCGTGGTGGCCACGGCGGCCTTGACCGTGTTGATCATCGTGCTCGCCTGGAAGCTGGTCGGGGCGGGGCCGGCGGCTGTCGGAGGGCTGCTCCTGCTCTTTGACCCCTACCTCGTCGGCATGCTGCGCGTGCTCCACGTCGACGCCCTCCTCACCCCCCTCATGACCGTCAGCGCCCTGGCCGGCCTGATCTACTGGCGACAGGGCCGCCGCCCGGCTTACCTGGCGCTGTCGGCGGTCGCCGGCGGGTTGGCTTTGCTGACCAAGGCGCCGGCGGCCTACCTTCCGATCTACCTCGGCATGGTCGGCTTGCTCGCGGCGAGGCCGTGGCGGACCGGCTGGCGCGGGCTCCTGCCGACGATCGTCTGGGGACTGATCGCGGCCGGCGTCTACGGAGCGCTCTGGCCGGCCTTGTGGGTTGATCCGATCGGGCGGCTCCAGCAAGTCGCGGCCTTCGCCCTCTCGGTCGGCGGAAACCCACACCGCTGGCCCAACTACTTCATGGGTCAGGCGATGCTCGGGGATCCCGGCCCGTTCTACTATCCCGTCGCGCTCGCCTATCGGCTCAGTCCGATCGTGCTGTTCGGACTGCTCGCCTTGCTCCTGGTGAGACGCCGCCAGGGGCCCTTCGTGCCGAGCCTGCTCTTGCTCGCCTACGTGGTCCCCTTCATCGCCCTGATGACGTTGGCTCCCAAGAAGTTCGACCGCTACATGCTGCCGGTCATCCCAATCCTCGTGCTGCTGGCCGGCGTCGGGCTCTGGACCCTCTCGCGCAAGCTGGCGACCATACCGCGGGCCGTGGCGCTGGTGGTGCCGATTGGGATGCAAATCACCCTACTCTGGCAGAGCTATCCTTATCCGATCGCCTTTTACAATCCGCTGCTCGGCGGGGCCGCCGGCGCCGAGCGGGCGATCATCGTCGGATGGGGCGAGGGGCTCGAACAGACGGCGGGCTATCTCGACCAGTTGCCCGGCGCGGAGCGACTCGCCGTCTCGACCAACTACCACCACGTCCTCCGCCCGCTCTTTCGTGGTGCGACAGCGCCGATCCGCGAGCCGACTCGATTAGACTACTTCGTCGTCTACGTGAACATGGCACAGCGGGGTCTCATTCCCCCGGCGGTCGAACAGGCCATGTCCGAGGGGCCGCCCGAGTTCACGGCCATCGTCAACGAGGTCGAGTACGCCTGGGTCTACCGCGTGTCCGGGATCGTCCAGCAGCGGCCGGAAGTCCCGCCCGACGCGGACGAGGAGCAGGGCTAGTCGGCCTGTCGGCCGGGTGGTCGACGCCCATGTCCTTCGAGTAGCGCCCTCATCGCACTCGGTGGCTTCGTGGGAATCCGGCGCGTGCTCAACAGGCCACGGTTTGGACGATTAGGGTAGGCATGTCGATGGGCGGTCCGACTGAGACGCGCCTGTGACGCCAAAGGGCTTGACGCCAGACCCGAAATATTAGAACATGAGTTCGGACCAAGTGTTCTAACGGCGGCGCCACGGCCGAGGCGACGTTGGCACAGAGTCTGCGTCCGAGCGTTCTCGGGATACCGACCATGATGGGAGTACGTGACTATGACGATCGACGAATACGGCGCGATCTGGCTTTCCAATCCCTGGCTCGCCTTTGCGATGCTACTCAGTGTCGCGGCCACACTGTGCTGGTGCCACCGCTGGATCACGGCAGGGCGTGCCCCGCGGCCGCGCAGGATGGCGATCCGCATCCCGCGGATGCGGCGCGTCCCCGCTCCCGTGCGCAGCGGCGACTTGCGCGGTCTGCCGCGACCGATCCTACCGCTCACCCTTCGGCCCAGCGCTCGGCGGACGGACGAGGCGGCAGCGCACGCCAAACCGCGGCGGGCGGCGTGACTCTCCTGGGACCGCGGGAACCGCTCCCACGTCCAGCGCCCGCACCGAGGCTGGACTCGCTGCCGGATGCTGCCCAGCTTTGCCGGGCGGGCTTGGCTACCCGCTGGGTTCCGCCGCGGAGGTTCAGCGCCTCTTCCCTCTCATCCTCCCTGCCCAGGCGTCGCCCAGCGCACAAGAAGCCGGGCTAGAACAACTCCGTTCAGATAGCGCGGGATCGTGGGCGGACGGCAAGACGTTGCACGTAGGGGCGGGGCTTGCCCCGCCCTGGGTGAGGG
>JACCZL010000799.1 GCA_013695975.1 Chloroflexota bacterium | reverse complement strand
GCTCACTGGTGGATCCGCGGGTCGAGGACGCCGATCAGCAGGTCGACCGAGAGGTTGACGATGCAGATCAGCGCGGCCAGCAGCACCACCGCCGCCTGGACGACCGGGTAGTCGGCGTTCGAGATCGACTCGACGGTGAAGCTGGCCACGCCCGGCCAGGAAAAGACGGTCTCGGTGACCACCGCGCCGCCGAGGAGCTGCCCGAACTGGAGCCCGAGGACCGCGATGACCGGCAGCGCAGCGTTCTTGAAGGCGTGCTTGAGCAGGACGCCGGACCCGCCGATGCCCTTGGCGCGGGCCGTCCGGATGTAGTCCTGCGCCAGGACGTCGATCATGCTGGAGCGGACCAGGCGCATCGTGAGCGGCGCCAGGAACGAGCCGAGGGCGATCGTCGGCAGGACGAAGTTCTCGACCCTCCCGTAGCCCGAGGCCGGCAGGACCTTGAGCTGCACGGCGAACACGATCATCAGCATCAGCCCGAGCCAGTAGATCGGGATCGCCTGGCCGGCGACGGCCACCGCCGTGCAGAGGTTGTCGATCGCCGAGCCGCGGCGGTACGCCGCCAGGGTCCCGAGCGGGATCGCGATCAGCATCGCGAAGCCCAGCCCGGCCAGCGCGAGCTGGAGCGTGGCCGGGAACCGCTCCAGCACCAACGCGGCGGCCGACTTCTTCATCAGGAAAGACTCGCCGAAGTCGCCCCGCACGGCGCCCGCCGCGAAGCGGGCGTACTGGACCGCCAGAGGCTGGTCCAGCCCGAGCTCGCGCCGGTACACCTCCCGCTGCTCGAGGGGGGCGTCGAGCGGCAGCAGCACCGACAGCGGGTCGCCGAGGACGTAGGTCAGCCCGAACGCGATGACCGAGATGCCGATCATCACCACCACGAGCTGGACGAGCCGTCCGAGGATGTACTGACGCATCGCCGAGGGGCGAGTAGCGAGTGGGGTTCTCCTCTCGCCCCTCGCTACTTCGGTTTCGCCTCGAACATGCGGTCGATCTCGTCTGAGCGGGGCACCCAGTCGACCTTGCTGCTGACGCCCCAGACCGCGTGGAGCGACCACAGGAAGAGGACCGCCGCGTCGTCGCGCAGGATCTGCTGGGCCTTCGCATAGGCCGCCTTGCGCGCGTTCTCGTCGAGGGTGCCGCGGGCGTCTTCGAGCAGCTTGTCGAGCTCGGGCGTCGAGTAGTACGCGTACGGCGAGCTGGAGTGGTGCATGTCCCAGAGGATGCCATCCGCGTCGAAGACCGAGTAGTAGCCCCAGTCCCACTGGTACATCGGACCGCCCTTCCCTTCCGAGACGGTCGTCGTGTACGACGTGAGGTCGGCGAAGTTCTGGATGTTGGCCTGGATGCCGACGGCCTGGAGGTCCTGGACGATCGCCTCGTTGACCTGCCGGACGTTCGGCATGTTGCTCGGCGAGGTGATGAATCGGATCTCGAGCTTCTGGCCGTCTTTCGCGAGGGTGCCATCCGCGCCCGGCCTCCAGCCGCCCTGCGCCAGCAGCTCCTTCGCCCGGTTGACGTCGTACGGGTACGGCTGGACTGACTGGTCGAAGCCGAACGCCAGCTTGCTGACGTTGCCGGGCGTGCGGTCCCCGCCGGCCTGGAGTGACTTGATGTAGCCGTCGACGTTGCAGGCGTGATTGACGGCCATCCGGACGTTCTTGTCCTGGAGCGGGTTCGGCCCGCTCCGCGCCCGGACGTCGAAGCCGCGGAACGCCGTGCGCAGGATCGGCTGGACCAGCCCCTTGCCAGCGTTCGCGCTCTCGATGGTCCGCATCTGATCGATCGGGAACGACGGCACGACGTCGACGCGGCCCGCCAGGAGCTCGGCGACCTGGGTGGCCTTGTCCTTGATGACGCGGAACACGGCGTTCTTGAAGGCCGGCTTGGGCCCCCAGTACTCCTCGAACCGCTCCGTCACGATCTCCTGGCCGCGGTCCCACTTGACGAACCTGTACGGCCCGGTGCCGATCGCGTTCTCGGCGATGTACGGCGCGCCCCGCTCGTTCAGGACCTTCTCGGAGATGAACTGGAGATTTTGCAGCCGCTCCACGAAGACGGCGTAGGGCTGCTTGGTGTGCCAGACCAGCTTGGTCGGGCTGACCACCTCGATGCGGTCGATCGCCACCCAGTTGCCGCGCTGGGGGCTCTTCGTTTCCGGGTTGAGGACCCGCTCGATGTTGAACTTGACCGTCTCGGCGGTAAACGGGTCGCCGGTGTGGAACTTCACGTCGCCGCGCAGGTCCATCTCCCAGGTTGTGTCGCTGGTCGGCTTCCAGCTCGTCGCCAGCCAGGGGCCGATCCGCTCGGTCTCATAGTTACGCACGCCCAGGTTGTCGTAGAAGTGGTAGAAGAGCTTGATCCCCTCGCGGAGGACGTTCT
>JACCZL010000784.1 GCA_013695975.1 Chloroflexota bacterium | reverse complement strand
GTGCGCCGAGTACTGTGGCATCCAGCACGCCCACATGCGGATGAACGTCCTCGTGTACACCCCACAGGAGTTCCAGGCCTGGGTCGCCCGCCAGCAGGTCCCGGCCCAGCCGACGACCGAGCTGGCCCAGCAGGGCGCCGAGGTCTTCGCCCAGAACGCCTGCGTCGGCTGCCACGCCATCCAGGGGACCATCGCCCAGGCGCGGGTCGGGCCCGATCTCTCCCATTTCGGGAGCCGCACGACCCTGGCCTCCGGTATCCTGCAAAATACGCCCGAAAACCTGGCCGAGTGGCTGCGTGACCCGCAGGCGGTTAAGCCCGGCAACAAGATGCCCACCCTGAACCTGCGTCCCTCCGAGGTGGAGGCGCTGGTCGAGTACCTGCACAGCCTAAAATAAGGACGATCGAAACTCTACGCTTGAGCGTGCGCTAATTCGGAGGGCCGTAATGGCAACAACCCTTCCCCGCCCAGCGGTCACGGCGCCGGCGCCGGCGCCACGCCCGAGCCCGGCGCCCGTCGCACCGCCGAAAGTCGAGGCGTCCCCGTCATACCAGGGATTCCTGTCCTGGCTGACGACGGTCGATCACAAGCGCATCGGACTCCTCTACGGTGTCACGGCCTTCATCTTCTTCATGATCGGCGGGCTCGAGGCCCTGGCGATCCGGATGCAGCTCGCCGTCCCGAACAACAAGTTCGTCTCGGCGGACGCCTACAATCAGCTCTTCACGATGCATGGTACGACGATGATCTTCCTCGTCATCATGCCGATGAGCGTGGCCTTTTTCAACTACATCGTCCCGCTCCAGATCGGGGCCCGCGACGTGGCCTTCCCGCGCCTGAACGCCTTCAGCTACTGGACCTTCCTGTTCGGGGCGATCTTCCTGACCTCGAGCTACTTCTACGACGGTCTCCCCGACGCCGGCTGGTTCGGCTACGCGCCCCTGACGCGCCGCGAGTACTCGCCCGAGGCCAGGCTCGACTTCTGGGCCCTCAGCCTCCAGATCCTGGGCGTGGCGTCGCTAGCCGGTGCCTTTAATTTCCTGGTGACGATCATCAACATGCGGGCACCGGGCATGTCGCTGATGCGGATGCCGCTCTTTACCTGGAACACTCTGGTGACCTCGTTCCTGCTGGTGCTGGCCTTCCCGGCGATAACCGTTGCTTTGATCCTCCTGACCTTCGACCGCCTGTTCGGGACGAACTTTTACTACTCGCCGGCCGCCGGCGACCCGCTCCTCTGGCAGCACCTGTTCTGGATCTTCGGCCACCCCGAGGTGTACATCCTGATCCTGCCGGCGATGGGCATCGTCTCGGAGGTCCTGCCGGTCTTCTCGCGCAAGCCACTCTTCGGCTACGCGTTCGTCGTCTACGCGACCGTCGCGATCGGCTTCGTCGGCTTCGGCGTCTGGGCCCACCACATGTTCACGACCGGGCTCGGGCCGATCGTCAACTCCTTCTTCGCCGCCAGCACGATGCTCATCGCCGTGCCGACCGGCGTCAAGGTCCTCAACTGGATGGCCACGATGTGGGGCGGCTCGATCCGCTTTAGCACCGCGATGCTCTTCGCGATCGGCTTCGTCTCGCAGTTCACGATCGGCGGTCTCAGCGGCGTCATGCACTCGATCGTGCCGGTCGACCTGCACCACCAGGACTCCTACTTCGTGGTCGCCCACTTCCACTACGTCCTCTTCGGCGGCTCGATCTTCGGGATCTTCGCCGGCTTGTACTACTGGTGGCCGAAGATCACCGGGCGGCTGCTCGACGAGCGGCTCGGCCAGCTCAACTTCTGGCTTTTCTTCATCGGCTTCAACCTGACCTTCGGGGTCATGCACTTCCTCGGCATCGACGGGATGCCGCGGCGGATCTACACCTACTCCGCCGACCAGGGCTGGTCTGGCTGGTTCGGCCGCGACTGGCTCGGCTGGAACATGGTCGCGACCATCGGCGCCTTCATGATCGGGGCCGGGCTGGTCGTGTTCATGTACAACATCATCCGGACGCTCCGCTCCGGCGAGGTGGCCGGCAACGATCCCTGGGACGCGGCGACCCTCGAGTGGTCGATTCCGTCGCCGCCGCCGGTGTACAACTTCGCGGTCGAGCCGACGGTGCGCTCGCGCGACCCCTTCTGGCTCCAGAAGCGTCGGCCGCAGGCGATCGAGGCCGAGGACGAGACGGCCGACGTGTCGTTGTTTGGCGCCAAGATCGGCGAGGCCGAGATCGAGGAAGAGCACCCGACCGAGGAGCACACCGAGGTGCGGGCGGCGACCGGGGACATCCATCTCCCGATCCCCTCGTTTTTCCCGCTGATCGCGTCGCTCGGGCTGACCCTCTTTGCCGCCGGCCTGATCTACGGCTGGGCCCTCTCGGTCGCCGGCCTGGTTTACCTGTTCGTGGGCATCGGCGGCTGGGTCGTCGAGCCGACCGGCTGAGGAGCACGATGGCTGTCGAAACCGCCCCCCACGACACCCACGATACTCGGGACACCCACCATGTCCGCCCCACTAACCCGGCCATCGACGGCGGCCGCTTCGCCGCGGCGCCGGCTCACGCGATGCACACGACTACCGGGCTGGATCACCGCAAACTCCTGATGTGGCTCTTCCTCGGCTCGGATTGCATGTTCTTCGGCTCGCTCATCGGAACCTACATGGCCTACCGCGGCCGCCACATCTCCGGCCCGACCCCCACCGAGGTTTTCGATATTCCATACACCTCGGT